>NC_009674.1:520000-690000 GCF_000017425.1 Bacillus cytotoxicus NVH 391-98 | reverse complement strand
TATTTTACTCTTCTTGCGCAGCGTGCGAACAACGCTTATCGCTGTTGTTAGTATCCCGTTATCTATTTTGTTAACACTATTTTTACTCGATCAATCTCATGTTACGTTAAACATTTTAACTCTTGGAGGATTAGCAGTCGCTGTTGGACGTCTCGTTGACGATAGTATCGTTGTTATCGAGAATATCTTCCGCCGCTTACAAAAAGAGCATTTTTCAAAAGACATTATTGTAGATGCGACAAAAGAGGTTGCTATTGCAATTACTGCTTCAACATTAACTACAGTGGCTGTCTTTTTACCTATCGGCCTTGTATCAGGCGCAATCGGCAAATTGATGCTTCCTATGGTATTAGCAGTTGTATATTCTATTCTTTCGTCTCTCGTTGTTGCACTTACAGTTGTTCCACTTATGGCGTTTTTATTACTTAGAAAAACAAGACAGCGCACATCGAGACCTTCAAGAAAGTATACGGCTACTTTAAAATGGGCACTTTCACATAAATTTATTATTTTATTCTCGTCTTTCTTATTATTTGTAGCTTCCATTGCTGCTTATATCATACTGCCAAAAGCAAATATAAAATCAGAAGACGATACGATGCTCTCAATTAACATGACATTTCCAACGAGTTATGATGAGGAATCTAAAAAACAAAAAGCTTTTGACTTCGAAAAAAAATTACTTTCTAATCGCGATGTACAAGATACTTTTTTACGAATAGGGTCAAGTGCTGAAGATGCACAGTGGGGGCAAACTACTAAAAATAATCTTGCATCTATATTTATAACCTTTAAAAAAGGAACAGATATTGATCAATATATTAAACAACTAAAAAAAGAACAGACAGATTTCAAACCAGCTGAATTCGATTATACAAAAACAAGTTATTCTAATTTTGGCGGTGGAAATAACTTGCAATTCAACGTAACTGCAAACAATGAAACAAGTTTAAAGCAAGCTGCTGATATCGTTGAAACAAAATTAAAAAGTTTAAATGGACTTTCTAAAGTGAAAACAAACTTAGAAGAATCAAAGAAAGAATGGCAAATTAAAATCGATCAAAACAAAGTAGAACAAGTTGGATTAACACCAGAAATAGTTGGAGAACAAGTTTCACTCCTTATGAAAAAATCACCGATCGGACAACTCACGATCGATGATGAAAAAACAACTATTATGTTAGAACATAAAAATGAAAAGATAAATAATAAAGAAGATATCCTTAATACAAACATCTTATCACCGATAACAGGAGCAATTCCTTTAAAAGATATTGCAACAATATCAGAAAAACAATTACAAACTGAAATTTTCCATAAAGACGGAAAAGAAACAATCCAAATTAATGCCGTTGCTGCTAACGATGATTTAAGTAAAGTAAGCGCTGAAGTAAATACAGCAATCGCTAAATTAGATTTACCAACCGGTGCAAAAGTTGCCGTTGCTGGAGCAACTGAATCCATGCAAGAAAACTTTACAGATTTATTTCAAATCATGGGCATTGCCATCGGAGTTGTCTATTTAATTATGGTTATTACATTTGGGCAAGCACGCGCTCCATTTGCAATCCTTTTCTCTTTACCACTCGCTGCTATTGGTGGTATTTTAGGATTAATCATTTCCGGAACGCCGGTTGATCTCAATTCACTTATCGGTGCATTAATGTTAATCGGGATCGTCGTCACAAATGCTATCGTATTAATCGAACGTGTTCAACAAAATAAAGAGCATGGCATGACAACTCGTGACGCTTTACTAGAAGCAGGTTCTACAAGATTACGTCCAATTATTATGACAGCCATTACAACAATCGTCGCAATGTTACCTTTATTATTTGGCCAATCGCAAGCAGGAAGTATGGTCTCTAAAAGTTTAGCCGTTGTTGTAATTGGTGGTTTAGCTGTTTCCACTGTACTTACACTCGTTGTTGTACCTGTTATGTATGAGCTATTAGATAAATTCGGTAAAAAGCGTCGCTCACGCAGAAAATCAAATACGACTATCGATACTCCAAACGCCTAACAAAAAAACGTTATCTCACAAACTAGAGATAACGTTTTTTCTTTCGTAAACATACACATATTAAGCAGCTTTTACTTTCGATGTTTTACGAGACTTTTTCGTTCCCGTAAAATGTTTATGAAGTACAGTTGCAGTAAAACGAGCAATAATATTAAACAGTAATACCATAACAATGAGTACTGCTGCTGATTTTGTTGCAATCAGCTTCGCGTCTGGGATAATCCCTTCAGAATTTAATTTCCAAATATGAACTGCCAATGTTTCAGCTGGTCGAAATGGATTTAGCGGATGTGCAGGACTAGAAAAATCAACTGCAGAATTTAAAATTGGTGATGTTAATCCCGCTGTATAAATTAATGCCGCCGCTTCACCAAATATACGACCTGCCGCTAAAATAATCCCTGTAATAATTTGCGGTAATGACGATGGAAGAATAATTCGCACAATCGTTTGCCACTTTGTTGCACCAAGTCCAAGACTTGCTTCTTTTACATTTGCAGGGACTTCTGTGATTGCATTTTCACAAACTCGCGTTAATCCTGGTAAGTTTAGAATGGTTAAAGCAAGTGCACCACCTATTACTGTATAGCCCCAACCTGTCATTGTAACAAGCACTAATAAACCAAATAAGCCAACAACAATAGAAGGCAATGATGCCATCGTTTCAATGCATAGACGAACAAAACTTAAAAAGCGTCCTTGCTTTGCATATTCTGCAAGATAAATCCCAGCTCCCAATCCAAGTGGAATAGAGATAACAAGCGTAATAATAAGCATATAGAAAGAGTTGAATAATTGCGGACCAATCCCTCCCCCAGCCCTCGTATTACTCGGTTCTCCAAACAAGAAACCTGGATCCCAAAATCCCCAGCCCTTTTGTAAAATCTCATATACTAAGAAAACCAATAAAACTACCACAAATGCTGCAACTGTATATAAAATACCCGTCCAAATATTATTTACCTTTCTTGCATTCATCGTTATCGTTCACCTCTTTGGCCAATTGCTCGAATAACTAAAATAAATAGGAATGAAATAGCAAGCAATATCATCGCTAAGGTCCATAAAGCATTATTCCAAGCCGTTCCGTTTAACGTATTTGTCATGTCCATTGTGAGAATACCAGTCAACGTTGCCGTTGGGCTATATATTCCTTCTGGCAACTTCACCGTATTCCCAATTACCATTTGAACTGCCAGCGCTTCACCAAAAGCACGTGCTAACCCTAAAACAATCCCTGTTAAAATACCTTTCTTAGCAGCAGGAACAATGACACGGCTAATCGCTTGCCATTTTGTCGATCCTAAACCATACGAAGCTTCTAAATAATCAAATGGAACCGCACGTATTGCATCAGAAGCAATACTAGCAATAGTAGGTAAAATCATGATACTAAGTACAACAATACCTGCAATTAAACTAAAGCCAACACCACCAAAAGAATCTCTTAACAATGGAATTAAAATCGTAACCCCTAATAAACCGTATACAACGGACGGGATACCAACTAATAATTCCAAAACTGGTTTCAACACTTTGTTCCCAAACTTAGGCGATATTAAATTCATAAATATTGCAAGAGCAATCGCGATTGGTGTACTAATCATAACCGCACCAATTGAAACAAGCGTGGAACCGACAATAAAAATAACTGCACCAAAAGAACCTGGCTCAACATTCGGATTCCATTTTGTTGAAGTTAACATTTCAGAAAAGGAAATACCACTTTGTGTAAAAGATTGAATTCCCTTTCCACAAATAAATGCAATAATCGATAATGTAATAAGAACAATAAATAGACCACAAAACGTAACGAGTGTTCTTCCAATGTACTCGCTTTTCACATAATTAATCTGCTTTTTTCCCTTCATCACAAGACATAACCCCACTTCATAGTTTGAAATGAACAAGACTGGCCTCGCAGCCAGCCTCCTTGTATGTGTTACTTATCTAGCTTAGACATCGGGATGTATCCCATATCTTCAACTTGTTTTTCAAAATCTTTACCTTTTACATAATCAATGTAAGCCTTTGTTGCTTCTTTCGCTTCTCCTTTAGTCACCATGTATTCATAAGACCAGAATGGATATTTACCAGCAGAAATCTCTTCAACCTTTGGTTCTGCACCATCAATTTTTACAGTTTGTAATGCCCCTTTTTTATCGCCTACCATGTAGGACATCGCAAGGTAACTAATAGAACCTGGCGTAGAGTTAATTGCTTGTTCTACCGCACCGTTAGAATCTTGCGTTGTTCCTGTCCCGTCATTAATCTTTACATCTTTCATAATCGTTTTCTCAAATGTAGCACGTGTACCAGAAGATGCCGGACGATTGATTACATTGATTTTCTCATCTTTACCGCCTAGCTCTTTCCAGTTTGTAACCTTTCCACTAAAGATATCTTGTACTTGTTGTACAGTTAAGTTATCAACTTTCACATCTTTATTAACAACAAGTGCAAATGCGATACCTGCAACTTTATTATCAACTAATTCTTTTGCTTTTTCTGGATCTTTTATTTTATCTGCCGCCGGGACATCAGAGTTACCAATTTGTACCGCACCAGAGGCTACTTGGTTAATCCCCGTTCCACTACCGCCACCTTGAACTTGAACAGAAACTTTAGGATTCTTTTCCATAAACTTTTTACCCGCTTCTTCTGCAAGCGGTTGAAGAGCTGTAGATCCAGCTGCTGCAATCGTACCAGATATCTCTTCTTGTTTTGCATCATTGCTACCTTTAGCAGTCTCATTCGTATTTGTGCTTTCTGACTTTCCGCAACCAACTAATGCACCTGCAACAACTAATGCTGCTAATGAAAATGTAATTCCCTTTTTCATGACCATATCTTGTACCCCCATTTGAATTATCACTTTTCTTATTCATCGACTTCTTTCGAACACAAATTCATTGTAGGACAATATTATTGTGTTAGTGTTAAGCAATTTTTAATTTTAAGTAAATAGAGATAAAGGTATTAAAAACTTATATTTCTCAACTATTCCCATCAAGAAAAGCCAAAAGAATCCACAAAAAATTACATTCATTGTAAATTTAACTTTAATAATGTAAATATGAAGTAAATAAAACTCTCCTTTTAACCAACTTTATTAAAATTAAATTTACAAACTATTCTTGTCTGAACATATTTGTTTGAACTATGCATATATCCAACATAAATTCTAGTCATATTTTTTATCACAAAAAATAAATTGGAACAATTCTAAAAATTTTTGAATATTTCTAAAGTATTAATTGACAGCATTACCGAATGTAGTCTAGTATATTAATAACAAAAAGTTTACCTTAAGAAACTTTTTAAACTATAACTAAAAATATAGAGAAGAGGGAACTTTTATGGTGTCGGCTAATACCAAACCCCTTTCTTCATTTAGAACAGGGGAGTTTGTACAAATCGAGAGAATACAATTAGAAGGAACTATGAAGAGACGTTTATTAGATTTAGGATTTATTCCCGGGGCTACCATTAAAGTATTGCAAAAAAGTCCACTCGGAGATCCCGTTGCATATCAAGTGAGCAACACAACAATTGCATTGCGTAGCGAAGAAAGCTCCCTTATTTTTGGAATATTAATAGGAGATGATTCAAAATGAACAACCATCGCATTGCGTTAGCAGGAAACCCGAATACTGGGAAAAGTACATTATTCAACACATTAACAGGATTAAAACAACATACCGGAAACTGGACGGGAAAAACTGTATTAAAGGCAGAAGGAGAATATGAGCATAACGGAAAGGTATATACGGTAATCGATTTACCTGGAACATATTCACTTTATTCAAACTCTGCAGATGAGGAAGTAGCACGAGATTATATTATTTTTGAAAAACCAGAGGTAACTGTAGTTGTTGTAGATGCAACTGCAATGGAAAGAAATTTAAATTTAGCATTACAAGTGATGGAAATGACAAACGATGTAATCGTCTGCATTAACTTAATAGATGAAGCAGAAAAAAAAGGAATCGTCATTGATGAACAGAAATTAGCAAAGTCACTTGGCGTTCCTGTAGTCAAAATCTCAGCTCGCAACCGTACTGGAATTGGACATTTACTAAATGTAATTTCTAAAGTGGCTAGTAAAAAAACAATCCCTACACCAGTTCAAATTACTTATAATGAGCATATTGAAAAGATGATTCAAGAATTAGAGCCGCAAATTTACAAAGTATTCGGTGATACATACCCAGCTCGTTGGGTTGCACTGCGAATACTAGATGGGGATAAAAATTTCTTAACTACACTTCAAAAACATCATAAAGAACCGCTTGTAAGGGAGGTCGTAATCAATGGAATCTCACTCAGCCAGTAAGGCTCTTCCATTAGATTATATTATTCAGCATGCACAAACGCTTACTAAAGAAGATATACGCGATGACATTGTTAGTGATATTTATCGTACATCAAAAAGTATTTGTAAAGATGCAGTACAATACACAAATACCGATAGATTGTATCGTTCAGAAAAACTAGATAAGATTTTCACTTCTCCAATCTGGGGATTTCCAATTATGCTTGGTATTTTATCTATTATTTTTTACCTTACCATTGCAGGAGCGAATGTACCGTCAGATATGATTGCTGAATTTTTCGGTTGGGCAGAGGGACATTTAACTGCTTTGTTCCAAGCAATGCATGCACCTGAATGGTTACATGGTATTTTAATACTTGGCTTATTCCGGGGTACAGGGGCTGTTATTAGCGTTATGTTACCACCTATGGCTATCTTCTTCCCAATGTTTGCTTTATTAGAAAACTATGGGTACTTACCTCGTGTAGCATTTAACATGGATCGTTTATTTAAACGTACTGGTGCACACGGAAAGCAATCTTTAACGATGGCAATGGGCTTCGGTTGTAATGCTGCCGCTATTATGTCAACACGCATTATCGAATCACCACGTGAGCGTATGTTAGCAATTTTAACAAACAACTTCGTTCCATGTAATGGACGATGGCCTACTTTAATTTTAATGGCATCATTATTTATGGCTGCCGGTTATACAAGTAGCATGCAAACACTTGTTACAGCAGGCGTTGTAGTCGGCATGGTAGTCATCGGAATTATCGTTACTTTAACAGTTTCTTGGGCTCTATCAAAAACTGCATTAAAAGGTGTTCCAACTCATTATACATTGGAATTACCACCGTATCGTAAACCAAAAATTTGGAATACAATTGTACGTGCAACACTTGATAAATCAATTTATGTTTTAAAACGTGCCGTAGTTGTAGCTGCACCTGCCGCTATCTTAACTTGGGTTTTAGCAAATATTTATATCGGCGACACAAGCCTACTTATGTATTTCGTTAATTTCTTAGACCCATTCGCTAAATTGCTCGGGCTTGATGGATTTATTCTCGCTGCATTTATTCTCGGCTTACCAGCTAATGAGATTGTTATTCCAATTTTATTAATGTCTTATTTATCAACTGGTGCCTTAACAGAAATAGAAGATTTTAATCAAATTAAAAACTTATTCTTAGAGCACGGCTGGACTTGGTTAACTGCGTTAAACACAATGTTGTTTTCTCTTCTGCACTTCCCATGTGGAACAACATTGGTTAACATATATAAAGAAACAAAAAGTCCAAAATGGACATTCTTATCGTTTGCAATCCCTACCGTAATCGCCATTGTTGTTACATTCCTCTCTACGCAATTGGTACATTGGCTAGGGCTTGTATAAAACCTTCCATCAGTAGTGAGACTTCTCTTCTCTACTGATGGTTCATTTTCACGCCTTATACTTCTATATAAATGATTATAATCCCTTACTTCCGTTGCTAGATTTTAAATTTTACGATCCCAAAAACAAAAGGAAATCTAATCTACTGGTTTCCTATTTTCCTCTTCATTTACATCTTCCCATGGTTGCACAGTGTATTTTTTTATTTTCTTATTTAAAAAATACACTGTGTATGGAATAATAGCCATCAAAATCATACTAATAATTGCTAAAGTAGAAAGCATTTTCATATTACTGACCACCTTTTGGTACTAATGAACCAGAATGCTCTACTACCGGATGAACACGAACTGCTATATCAGTCTTCATAAAGTAGTTCTCCCCATAATCCCAATTCTTCTCTACTTTTTTCCACTTTTTATAATTATGCCGTTTATAATAATCCCCTAATCCAAGTACATCCGTTTTATACTCTTTTTGTACTTTTTTTATTGTTCTCCCCACTATACGTTCCATCTCTTTTGTAATGTATGAATTTATTCGCTTCTCACTCCATGCTTTTGCATCCTCTCCTAAATATACTTCTCCAAGCACACCTTTAGGATACATATCAATTATAAACTTTGGATGACGAGGATCTGTAAAGGAAGCACGGATTTTCCGTCTTATTTTATGAATTTCATACGTAAATACCTTTTCTTTTTTTCGAATGGTTAAAAATCCACCCACTTTCTTTCCTATTATATAATTTAATCCTTGTGTATCTTTTCCACTTAAAAGACCGACCAGTTTATTATTCTCCCCCTTAAAAATAGCAGCTCCTTCCATCTTTACCCCTTGCTTTGTTAACTCTAAAACTGGAAGTACAAAGCTTCTTTTAGAAGTTAACATTTCTTGAACCTCTCCGATACGAACTGCCTCTAACATAAATGAATTCACATCTGCATGATCCGCTAGTAAATCAATATATTTTGCCGGAAAATTTTCTGGTTTCGCATTTTGTTCAAAAATTTTTCCAGCTTGATTTTTCGAAACAAAAATTTTAATATTCCGCCTCATTTCATGGGCACGAAAAAAGATATCTAATGTTTGTTCTAAAAAGTTTTGTCGCTTTAATAAATCTTTAGAAAAAATAACAACTTTAATATGAGGAAAAAACAAAGAACGACTTATTTTCTTGGATGCTTCACGAATTTGTGTAAAAAGACTATCCGCAGTTACATTGATATTCATATACTGAGCCCCATCTGCACCTTGTTTCCCCTGTTGTGCTAACGCACTTGGTAAAACTAATTGATACGTTCCTTTCATACGAGGTGGTTTCTTCTCTTCACTTTCTTCTTTCACAACATCAAATGCTGCCCCTACAACAAATCCTCTCTCTTCAATTTCTTTTCGCTCTGAGCACCCACTCATACAGATCACTAACATAACGCAACACATGTATTTATGAAGACGGCTCACTCTTTCCGCCCCCCTTTATTTTATAAATGCTAAAAACAAGTATAGGAACAATGATAATACATGCCATATCAATCCAAGCTAAATATGTACTATATTGCGTTAACTTCGTCACATTTTCAGGAAGCATATTCAAAAGATATATAATCGGCGCACTTATAAAAATAAATGTTTTCTTTTTAATAGCAGGAAACATCGAACAAAACCCTATTACTGCGATATCATAATACATGGCTGTTGTATTAAAAATGGTAATAATCCACGTCGTAAAAAAAATGGCATCGAATCGTTCTAAAAATCCCCCACCAATTTCAATCTCCTTTCCTAACTCAATGACAGGATACGCAAGACTTTTCGTGGTAGAATAGGAAAACACCATAATACAAGTAAGATAAATAAGAATATATAATAAATTGGTAATCATCACTCCTTTTGCAGCAGCAAGAGGCGCTTTATCTTTTTGTTTCACAATTGAAGAATAAAATAAGACAATTTCAAATCCAATGAATGTAAAGATCGATTCCTTCATACCAACAATATATTGGTTCCATTTTGTTTGAAAAAGCGGCAATACATTATCCGGCTCCATTAAATTAATATTTAATAACGACAGAGAAAATATAGCGCATACAACGATTGGTAAAAATAGCATATTTAAACGAAGTAACGCTACTCTAGAACCACTTACTCCATAAACAACAACAAGTAAGTAAAAAAATGATAAAAGTTCAATCGGTGTTTTACTAAATAAATACGTTTGTGAAATAACGGAAATGGCTCTTGCTTGATATGCAGTAATACTAGCAAATGTTAGCACCATAACACTTGTAACAAGGTAAGCTATCGGCTTTGATAAGTATATGCTAGTATATTGAAAAAACGTTTGTTCCGTAAATATATTTGCTATTTTCGCAATACACCAGGCAAAAAATGCACAAATCACTCCGCCAATAAGTAATATAATCCAACCATCTGAAAACAGTGTCTGCTCTGCAATTACGCGGGGCATCGAAAGTGCCCCTGTCCCTATAATGACCGAAGATACAGCAAATGTTAGTTCTCGAGATCCGATCTCCTCATCTCCGTACTCGAACGGTTTCAATTTATTTTCTCTCCTTTGAGCGTATTTGATCTTTTGTTTGCAAATAGTCTGGTCTCGTCTGTAACATCGCTTTTGGTAATCTTGCTACTTCTGCTTTCCAATCTTTATAAAAAGTAGGTGCTAATGGTGTAGAATACGGAATTCCAACACTTTTTAAATTCGTAATATGAATTGCTAATGCAATTAACGCTAAAATAATCCCGTATAGTCCAAATATAGTCGCAGCTAAAATAAACGCAAATAACAAAAAGCGAAATGTAATTGTGATACTGTAAACAGGCAATGAAAAAGTAGCAATCGCCGTAATCGCGGTTACAATAACCATAAAGGGATTTACAATTCCAGCGTTTACTGCCGCTTCTCCAATAACAAGTCCTCCTACAATTCCAACAGTTTGTCCAATTTGTTTAGGCAACCGAAGCCCAGCTTCTCTAATTAATTCCATTGTTAATGTCATAATAATCGTTTCAATATAAGCGGGAAACGGGACACCTTCCCTTGCTCCAGCAATTGAATACGCCAAATTAGATGGAATGAGACCTTGATGATAAGAAACAAGCGCAATATATACTGCTGGAAATAATACAGCCATAAGTCCAGCTAGCATTCGCAATCCTCTTAATAAAGTTGCCATAATCCAGCGTTCATAATAATCTTCAGGTGATTGAAAAATATCCACAATAACCATAGGTGCAAGAATTGCAAACGGTGAACCATCTACTAAAATAATTGCTTTTCCTTTTGCTAAAGCAGCAATCGCCCGATCTGGTCTCTCTGTATTTAAAAATTGCGGAAAAGGAGACAAGGTGTTCTCTTCTAGTAATTGTTCGATTTTTCCAGAATCTAAAATCATATCTGTTTTAATGGACTGTAAACGCCGATTCAACTCTTTTACAATATAAGGATTGATAATATCTTCAATATAAATTAATGTAACTTCTTTTTGAGAACGTTGCCCCATAATATAAGATTGAAATCGAAGCTTCGGATCACGCAACTCGCGTCTAATTAACATTTTATTAGTAGCAATATCTTCAACAAACCCTACTTTAGGACCTCGAATAACATCCTCTGTAATCGGCGGTTCTAAACCTCGCTTTTCCCATGCTCGACAATTAATGACTAACGCATGCGGAATTCCATCAATTAAAACAACCGTATCCCCCACCAAAACAGAATTCACAAGATCCGGAAATGTTTTAACTGTATTTATTTCACCTATAGAAATAAATCGATCGACTAAAGTTTGCATGATTGGACCTTTAGGCGGAATCTCTTCATGTTGTAATGGATGAATCACAAATCGATAAATTAAATCTTTATCCGTAATCCCACAAAGAAACACCACAGCGCACCGAGTAGATGAACCAGAAAGCGCAAACTCTCGTACCGTTAAATCATTAGGTGACTGCAGTGTTTCTCGAATAGAATTTGTAATTGCTGATAAGCTTGCTTCTAAATTCATCATCTTTCCTCCTAAGCGTTACAGTTATATTTCTCCGTATAGGGTAAATATATACAATAAAAAAATGCTATCTCCCTAAGGAAAGATAACATTTTTTTATCCCGCTATTTTAGAGGTGTAATAGCCCGATTGGTGGCGGCTCATAATTTGTAGAAAATGATTTAAGTTTCACTTTATCGATCTAACATAGTAGAAGTATGCTGTACTTCAATTTTTCTAGTCATGATACTCACTGCTAACATAACAATGATGTTGATTCCTAATGCAACAATCCCTACATTTAAATCTTTCATATATTGCGGAAAAATTGGAAATATAGTAGAGAGAGTCGATCCAGATAATGTAATATAAGCCACCATGAATAATCCAACTATCATTCCAGAGATAGCACCTTGTTTTGTTACAAATTGACGTGGAAATAAACTGCATACAAGCGCCGGAAAAAGTTGCGTCACAATGCTGTATCCCATTAAAAGCAGAGCTCCAATTGTTTCTCCTCCTTTGAAGGTAAAGAAAACAGATACAATCGTCACAATAGGCACAAATAGCTTGGCTACTCGTGCCACTTGCTGATCTGATACGGATGGCGCGAGCACTTGATAAATATTTTTTGCTAACAAAGTAGATGCAGCCATAAGAAGCATAGATCCCGGAACTAATGCAGTTAGTACTCCAGCACTTCCAATGATCCCAATAAACCACGGATCAAATGTTTGAATAGCAAGGCGGAATAAAGACAAGTCTGCATCTGCCCCCTGTAATCTAGGTACTTGTAAGATAGCCGCAAATCCTGCAAAAAATACAAAGAGTAATACGAAAGAGTATAATGGCATAATAGTGGCGTTTTTTCGAAATACCTTTTCACTCTTTGCTGAAAAAGCGGCAGCAAATGTATGGGGCCACATATAAAACCCTAGCGCTGTTAATATAATAGTAGAAACAAACCATGAGACACTCATTCCTTGTTCAGGTAAAGATAAAAATCCTGGTTTTGCAGCTTCTACCGCTTCAAACATCGGCTGAAACCCTCCGTAATAATGATAGGGTAAATAAATACCTAAAACCATAACGATAAATAGGATCATCATATCTTTTAATGCAGCTGTCCAAGCGGAACCATGTATACCAGAAATCATCACATATATTGTAATTGTTATTCCGCCAATCCAAACAGCAAGAACTGGTGATACTTTTCCATAAGAAGCTTCAGAAACAATAATCCCCAACCCTTTTAACTGCAGTACAAGATATGGAATAATTGAAATGACACCGATGATCGATACAATAATCCCTAACGCTTTACTATTATATTTTTTGGTAAAGAAATCTGGTTGCGAAATCAATCTATGCTCTTTGGCATACTTCCAAACTGGAGGTAAGAGAAAGTAAGATAAAATATATGCTAATGCACTGTATCCTAAAATATAAAATGTAGGTGCACCTTTGCTATATGCCCATCCACTTCCTCCCAGAAAAGTAAACGTCGTATATATTTCTCCTGCCATAAGAAGAAAGACAAAGACTGTTCCAAATCCCCTTCCCCCAACCGACCATTGTTCCAAATTCATGTCTTTTCCACTTCTTGCACGAACTCCTAAAAATAATGCCAAACATAGAAATACAACAATGATAATAAGTGCTATCATTTCATCTCCTCCTTGTTAGCAGGATCTAGCCAATATACAATCCACATACAAAAGGAGGTAATGAACACAGATAATAAAATCCAAAATAATAAAAATGGCATACCTAGTACATATGGAGTAACTGAATTTGTAAATATCGGTCCAATAATTAAACAAAGAACTGGAATCATTGCCAGCATACGAATTTTCTTCATTTTATTCTCCTTTGCGCATCAAATTCAAAACAGTTCTAACAAAAACCTCAACTCCAATTGGTAATGCATCCTCATCAATTGTAAAGCGCGGATGATGATGTGGATATACAATTCCTTTTTCTTTATTCCCTGCACCAATAAAGAAAAACGTACCTGGGGCCTTTTGCAGAAAAGCTGAAAAATCTTCACCTGCCATCGTCGGCTTCAAACGTACAACTCGCTCTCTTCCATAAAGCTGTAGCGCTGCTTCTTCAACATACGCTGTTACTTTCTCATCATTCACAACAGGGCGATATCCATATTCATATGAGAATGTATAATTTGCCTTATACATTTCTGTCACATGCTTAACAATTCTTTCAATCTTTTGGGCTGTCTCTTCTCGTAGCTCATGTCTTAAACTTCTAACAGTTCCCTCAATCTCTGCTTGCTTCGGAAGAACATTGTGTGTTGTACCCGCATGAAATTGCGTAACAGATATAACGAGAGAATCTAACGGGTCTGTAAGACGTGATACAATCTGTTGAATTTGTGCTACAACTTGTGTACCAATCGCAATGCTATCAACTGTTTCATGCGGAATTCCAGCATGCCCTCCTTTTCCTTCAATTGAAATTTTAAATACATCAGGGGCTGCCATCGCAGGACCATAAGTGATACCAACTTTCCCAACTTCTAGCGATGCCCACAAATGTGCACCAATAATATAATCAACGCTTTCCATTACACCAGCTGCTACCATCTCCTCAGCGCCACCTGGGAAATTTTCTTCAGCATGTTGGAATAAAAAACGAATTTCCCCTCGAATTTGTTCACGTTTTTCAACAAGGGTATATACTGTACCAAGTAAGATAGCGATATGACCATCATGCCCACAAGCATGCATAACGCCAGGGTTCTTGGAGATAAATTCAAATTCATTTTCTTCTTGAATAGGCAGAGCATCCATATCAGCACGAATCGCAATCGTTTTGCCAGGTTTCTTCCCAATTAACTTTGCCATGACGCTATACTTTGTCGGTCTAGATACTTCTAAATGTGGATTTTTTTGAAGCAATTCAAATACAAATTGTGATGTTTTCTCTTCTTGGAAAGACAATTCCGGATATTTATGAAAATATCTTCTCCATTCAATCAATTGATTTTTTAATAGAAGCTGTTCATTTACAATATCCATTTAACTCTTCCTTTCTTCACTAAGTTAAATGTTATTATAGCTCCAATCGCAAGTTAAATAAATAATATTCAGAATAATTAACTAATTGTTCACATTCTCAACTCTATCCACATCTTGCTATCCAAAAATAGCAAGATAAAAATAAGCAGTCATCTTTTTTAGATGACTGCTTATTTTTATAAAATAGTAATTGCTTGTTTCCCCATTTGTTCCCATGCTTTTTCAAATTGAGCGCGCGGCACTCCTTTACGCGGATTGTTTGCAAGCGGATCATTTACATATACAAAATGTTGGTCATATCCAACAACTACTACACTATGTTCATAATACGTGATCTTTATTTTTCCTGCACTTGTATTCCATGTTTCAAAAAGTCCATCATCTAACGGTTGAAATCTTGTATTCGCAATGACCCATACAGGTGAACCTGAACTAATTGCCTTATATACATCTCCTATATCTCTTCCAGTTAAATTAATTACTTTTTCAGGAACATATTTTTCTGCGAGTTTAAAAATCGGTTGGTGATATACACCATATCCCGGCTCAGATTTTGTATAAATATTTCCTACAAAGCCTTCATACGGGTTACCATGCAAACCGTTTTCTTCAAACGGGACGCGATAAATTTCACTCGCAAGCTTCATTTTATCCACTTCAACTCCTTTATATTGAAGTAGCATTGCTAAACTTGTTACTTCACACCCTCTTGGTAATTCAGGAAGTTGCTGTATAAATGGAACATTTTCAATTATAGCGTTTTCTTTCATTTCAGTTAAATAATTCAATCGTAATTCTTGAGCTTTTTGCACAATCTTATCTTTTCCAAATAGACCTACAACAACCACGATTATACCTAATATGAATAAATATTTCAGTTTTTTCATTATCAATCAAGCCCCATTACCACATTAATTATTTTCACATCACTCTCACCATTGTACCTTTCTTCTTACTAGTTTACTAGAAAGAAAATGTAAATCATTATTCGATTTTATCTTTCAAAAATTCTAATTCTTTGCAATAAAAAGAAAAAATAAATATACATTTTCAGAATATTTTGTTAGAATTAGAAATGCTCCTGCGGTAAATAGTGATTTTATATCCGCATAGGACAGAAGGTAATTAGTCATTGTTTCTCATCCCCCATCAATGATTAATCTAGCAATTAAATCCTAATAGGTAAACAAAACAAACAATGCAAATACGGGGTGAAAAAGTATGAATCAAACAACTACAAACCAAAGCGGTTTAAAGCGGACAATGAAGAGCAGACATTTATTTATGATTGCTCTAGGTGGTGTTATTGGTACTGGACTATTTATGGGGTCTGGACAAATTGTGCACAATGCTGGACCTGGTGGAGCAATTCTTGCCTTCTTAGTTGGGGGCTTCGTTATGTATTTAACAATGCTCTGTCTTGGTGAACTATCTGTTGCGATGCCAGAAGCCGGTTCCTTTCAAAGTTATGCTAGCAAATTTATTTCACCAGGATTTGGATTTGTTGTCGGTTGGATGTATTGGCTAAACTGGGCTGTCACAGTTGGTGTAGAACTTACAACTGTTAGTATTTTAATGAAACGGTGGTTTCCGGACGTTTCTTCATGGATTTGGTGCATTACATTTGCTGCATTACTATTTATTGTAAACGCTTTATCAGCGAAGGCATATGCAGAAGCAGAATTTTGGTTTGCTAGCGTCAAAGTTGCTACAATCGTCATCTTCATTGTACTTGGAGGTGCTGTGATATTTGGATTTCTAGATTTCAATGGGAAGCCCGCACCAATGCTACATAATTTTACTGAAAACGGCGGTTTGTTCCCCAATGGTGTCTTAGCTGTTTTATTTACAATGATTACTGTTAACTTCTCATTCCAAGGAACAGAGTTAATCGGTATCGCTTCTGGTGAAAGTGAACAACCTGAAAAAACAATTCCAAAAGCGATAAAAAACACCATTTGGCGTACTTTATTTTTCTTTGTATTGGCCATTGCTGTTGTAGTAGGCTTACTTCCATGGCAAGAAGCTAATCTCGTTGAAAGTCCATTCGTACTTGTTTTTGACACAGTCGGAATTCCATATGCAGCTGACATAATGAATTTTGTTATTATCACTGCTGTCTTATCTGTAGCAAATTCAGGACTATATGCAAATTCACGTATGCTCTGGGCAATGGCACAGCAAGGTATGGCAAACCCAGTATTTACAAAATTAACGAAAAAAGGGGTACCTCTTAATGCTTTAATTTTCAGTCTTATTTTTGCAAGTCTTTCTTTATTAACGAGCGTATTTGCCGCAGATACAGTCTTCTTAGTTCTCACATCAATTGCCGCAATGGCAGCGGTCGTCGTTTGGATGTCAATTGCCGCTTCACAATTTTTCTTTCGAAGAGAATTTCTAAAGAACGGTGGAAATATAAACGATTTAAAATACCGTACACCTCTTTATCCACTCGTTCCAATTGTTGCTTTCTCGTTAAATTTTATTACATTTATTAGCTTAGCTTTTATACCAGATCAACGCATTGCTCTTTACTGCGGAATCCCGTTTATGATCATTTGTTACATTTTATATCAAATAAAATATAAAAAATTTGTCACATTTCATCAGCAACCAAATATTACACAGGAAATAAACTAAATATATAAAACATTCAACTATCTTTCTTTATGATAAGATAGTTTTTTTCTATTTACTGGATATCTTGGTATAACTTTATTTATCTTAAAATTTCTACAATCACCTTTTTGTTAAAAAAATAGTTTACAATGTTATCAAGTTACAAATGATATTCACCTTAAAAAGTGTGTATTTGTGTCTATTTTTTAACAATATGATGAAAACTATTGCCTTCTATAAATTAATAGGTTTATATTGTTTTATTGGCATAGTTTCAATCCAAGGAGAAAGGAGATTTTCAATCGTGCAACTAAAGAAAGCGTTTTGGAAGTTGGCTTCACTTCTTCCGCTATCATTACTCTTGTTCCTCGGTGGCTGCGATAAGAAACTCGCAGTATTAAACCCGCAAGGACCTGTTGCAAAAGCACAGTATGATTTAATTGTTTGGTCATTCGTGCTTATGTTGTTAATTATTGCAATTGTATTCATCTTGTTTACAGTCATCTTGATTCGTTATCGTGAAAAACCAGAAAATATGGACTATGAGCCACCTGATCAACACGGTAACACAATGTTAGAAATTATTTGGACGCTTTTCCCAGTTATTATCGTTATTGCTTTAGCAATTCCAACGGTAAAAGCTACTTATGCATCGGAAAAAGCACCAGAGCAATCTAAACATATGAAACCAGTTGAAATTTATGTTACATCAGCAAACTGGAAATGGTTATTCAGTTATCCAGAGGAAAAAATTGAAACCGTTAACTACTTAAACATTCCAGCTGGTGTACCAATTCAATTCAAATTAACATCCGTTGGTCCAATGAACGCCTTCTGGATTCCAGAACTTGGTGGTATGAAATACACAATGGATGGCATGATTATGGATTTATATTTACAAGCAGATAAACCAGGTTCTTACACTGGTCGTAGTGCAAACTTCTCAGGTGAAGGATTCACTCACATGGAGTTTGAACTTGAATCAAAAACAAAAGAAAAGTATGACAAATGGGTTAAAGAAGTACAACAAACTGCTCCTAAATTAACAGAAGAAAAATATAACGAAATTGTTAAACCTGGTGTAGTAGGTCGTATGACTTTCTCTAGTCATCACTTAGACTATGTAGATCCAAAATCACTTGAGTATTGTGATTACAACTACTACAAAAATAAAAAGTAATAGCTACTATTCCAACAGATTGGAGTGAACACAGTGAAGCTTGATGAATTTTTTGTCACAGGTGATCCGATTATTTACGGAGCTGACGCATCTATTGTTCTTGTGACATTAGCAATCCTTTTCGTACTGACAAAGTACAAAAAATGGAGATGGCTTTGGGACGAATGGTTAACAACTGTTGACCATAAGAAAATTGGTATAATGTATATTATCTCAGCAATTTTAATGTTATTCCGCGGTGGTATGGATGGTCTAATGATCCGTGCACAATTAACATTCCCTGATACAACATATTTAAACGCTGAACACTATAACGGTATCTTTACAACGCATGGTACAGTTATGATTATCTTTATGGCAATGCCATTCGTTATGGGATTAATGAACGTTGTTGTACCATTACAAATTGGTGCTCGTGACGTTGCATTTCCATTCTTGAATGCATTAAGTTTTTGGTTATTCTTTATCGGTGCTATGTTATTCAACATCGCCTTTGTTATCGGAGGTTCTCCAGATGCTGGATGGACAATGTACTTCCCAATGGCGGGTACAGAATTCTCTCCTGGCGTAGGAAATAACTACTACGCAATTGCATTACAGATTTCAGGTCTCGGTACGCTGATGACAGCAGTTAACTTCCTTGTTACAATCTTAAAAATGCGTGCACCTGGCATGAAGTTAATGCAAATGCCAATGTTCACATGGTCTATTTTAGTTACAACTGTTATTATTCTATTTGCTTTCCCAGTATTAACAGTTGCTCTTGCATTAATGACATTTGACCGTCTATTCGATGCTCACTTCTTTACGATGGCGAGCGGCGGTATGCCAATGCTTTGGGCTAACCTTTTCTGGGTATGGGGTCACCCTGAAGTATATATCGTTATTTTACCAGCATTTGGTATTTTCTCTGAGATTGTAAGTACATTCGCTCGTAAACGTTTATTCGGTTACAGTGCAATGGTATATTCAATGGTTGCAATTGCAATCTTAAGTGGTCTTGTATGGCTTCACCACTTCTTTACAATGGGTGCTGGTCCAGCAGTTAACTCATTCTTCTCGATTTCGACTATGGCGATTTCGATTCCAACCGGTGTTAAAATCTTTAACTGGTTGTTTACACTGTATAAAGGTCGTATTCGTTTTACAGTTCCAATGCTTTGGTCATTGGCATTTATTCCAAACTTCGTAATCGGTGGAGTTACAGGGGTTATGCTTGCGATGGCAGCAGCTGACTATCAATACCATAACAGCTACTTCCTAATCGCTCACTTCCATTACGTATTAATTGCAGGTACAGTATTTGCAATGCTTGCCGGATTTACATTCTGGTATCCAAAAATGACTGGTCACATGCTAAATGAGCGCATTGGTAAATGGACATTCTGGATCTTTATGATCGGATTTAATATCTGTTTCTTCCCAATGTACTTCCTAGGTTTAGATGGTATGACTCGTCGTATGTACACGTACTCAGCTGATCTTGGCTGGGGATGGCTAAACCAAATCGCATCTGTCGGTGCAGTAATGATGGGTATTGGCTTCATCCTATTAGCTTACAACGTAATTTACAGCATTCGCCATGGCGAACGCGATGTAACTGGAGACCCTTGGGATGGTCGTACGCTTGAGTGGGCAACACAATCTCCAGTACAACCTTACAACTTTGCAAAATTACCAGAAATTAAGCATAGCGATGTATTTTGGGAAATGAAGAAAAATGGTGAGTCTATTACACCGAAGGCTGAAGAATTGAAACCAATTCACATGCCAAGCAATTCAGGTGTTCCAATCATTATGTCTTCTTTTATCGGTCTTGCAGGTTTTGCTTTAGTATTTAGCTGGTTCTGGTTAGCAATTGTCGGTGGTATTGGTATGGTGGCTTGTATGATCTGGCGCTCATTCGATTATGACGAAGGATATTACATTAGCGTAGATGAAATTAAAAAGACAGAACATGTTGCATGAGAGGTGAAACGAAATGGCGGCTTTAGATAAAAGCTTACCTTTAGAATATCAATTGGAACAAAGTAGATTGAACATTCTAGGGTTCTGGATTTTCCTAGGGGCTGAGATCGTGCTGTTCGCAACACTTTTCGCCTCTTATCTAGTACTTGCTGGTCGTACGGCAGATGGCCCTACACCGGCTCAGCTGTTTGAACTAAAAACCCTTTTAATTCAAACACTCTTACTTTTAACAAGTAGTTTTACTTGTGGTATCGCAATTCATGAGATGCGTAGGCACAACAAAAATGCAATGTTAGGATGGTTTATCTTTACATTACTTTTAGGTGCAGGCTTCCTTTTCTTTGAAATTGAAGAGTTTATGACTTACGCTGCAGAAGGCGCAACAATCCAAACAAGTGGATTCCTATCTGGATTCTTCGTCCTTCTTGGAACGCATGGTGCTCACGTAACAGCTGGTATCATCTGGGCAATCTGTGTTATTATCCAAATTTTAAAACGAGGATTAACACCAATTACAGCTCGTAAAGTATTTATTATCAGCTTATACTGGCATTTCCTTGATGTTGTTTGGATCTTCATTTACACACTAGTTTACTTGAACGGGATGGTGGCGTAATAATGGGACAAAACAATCAAGCTCATAGCGGGTTTCCGTGGTCACACGTTTTCGGATTTATTTTATCACTTGCATTAACGTTCCTTGCTTTATACGTAGCGTTATATACTAGTTTGCCACTTTCAACAGTCTTAACAAGCATCATTGCAATGGCAGTGGCACAAGCAGCATTACAATTAGTTATGTTTATGCACATGAAAGAAGGAGAAGGTATCGCACAAACAATCGCAATGTTATTCAGCTTTTTCATCGCTGTAGTAACGGTTGCTGGTACAGTTTGGATTTTCTTCTCTATGTAATTTTCAAAAGTCTGCTGGACAATATCCTAGCAGACTTTTTTATTCCGCTATTTCCCCTCACTAATCCGGCTGTTAATTAGCAAAGAACGCATCCCTCTTAGTTAAAGTTTCACTCCCCCTTTTCATCCATATTACGGAAATTACAACATAATCATCTAAAGTATACTTATTATGACAAATGTTAAGAAAACTCTTTCTTTATGAAATCGAGTTCATACGCATTGCTTTTCTTCTTATAATATGGCTAAATAAGTACTATATTATTTGAAGGGAGAGAACGCAATGGAACAACATTCTTCAGTCCTATCACTCATGATTGTCGTCGCAATCGCGTTTTTCATTCCCCTTTTGCTGCAACGCTTTAAATTAAAAGCAATTCCTGTTGTCGTTGCAGAAATTATTGCAGGGATTTTTGTAGGAAAAAGTGGATTTAACGTTATCGAGCCAGATATGTGGCTAGAGGTCTTATCAACACTAGGATTTATTTTCTTAATGTTTTTAAGCGGTTTAGAAATTGACTTTTCAATTTTTAAACAAAAAGAAAAAAAGAATAAAACAAACGAACCAAATACGTTCCAAGTAGCAAGTACTATCTTCTTGTTCATCTTCATTTTGTCCTATGGCTTATCGCTCATGTTCGTATGGCTTGGATTTGTAGATAGCGCACTCTTTATGACGTTAATTATTTCAACGATTTCCTTAGGTGTCGTTGTGCCAACTTTAAAAGAAAACAATTTAGGTAAAACAGCAATTGGCCAAATTATTTTATTAGTCGCTGTTATCGCTGACTTAGTCACAATGATTTTGCTTGCTGTATTCGTTGGATTAAACTCTGAAAGCGGCCAAAGTATGTGGCTCCTTCTCGTTTTATTTGGAGCGGGCATTGTCATTTATTTCGTTGCAATACGCTTTAAAAATATTCCATACTTAGAAAGCTTAAAGGCGGGTAGTGTACAAATTGACACACGTGCTGTTTTTGCACTCATCTTAATATTAGTTGGATTATCTGAATCTGTCGGTGCAGAAAATATTTTAGGAGCGTTTTTAGCTGGGGTTCTCGTATCCTTACTATCGCCAAATGAAGAAATGGTCGAAAAACTGGATTCTATCGGATATGGATTCTTCATCCCTATTTTCTTCGTTATGGTTGGTGTTAATCTAGAAGTATGGTCTATTTTTAAAGAACCTTCTAGTATGTTAATGATTCCAATTTTAATTATCGGTCTCCTTATTTCAAAACTGCTACCATCGCTTATCTTGCGAAAATGGTATCCACGCAACATTGTATTAGGAAGTGCGATTTTATTAACATCTACGCTGTCATTAGTTATCGCAGCAGCGCAAATTGGTGAAAAATTGAAGATTATTAGTCCAAGCCTGTCTGCTGCGCTTATTTTAAGTGCAGTCATTACATGTATTTTTGCACCTGTATTATTTAAAAAGATGTTCCCAAAAGTGGAAACGCCAAAACCTAAAGTTTCTATTATTGGTGCAAGTCGAATTACATTGCCACTATCGCTTGATTTGAAGCGTGAAGGCTATGATGTAACCCTTTATATGATGCGTCAAAATAAACTAAACACAGAGGAATCTCAGTCACATGACTTCCCAATTGTAAAGTTAGATACAATCTCTATAGAATCATTAGAAGAAAAGAAAGCATTTGATGCTGATCGCGTTGTTGTTGCAACAAGTGATGACGAACAAAACTTATTGCTGGCAGAACATGCAAAAGAATTAGGCGTTGAACATGTCATTGCAAGTGTAGAAGACCCGCTCCTCCAAGAAAAAGCGACACAAGAACATATTGCCGTATTCTCAACGATTAACTCGACACGAATTTTACTACGAGCACTTATTGATAAACCAAGTCTCGTTCATTTAATTACAACATCAAATGAAACAGTTCGTGAAGTTGAATTACGCAGTAATAAATATAACGGTTTACCACTTCGTCGTTTACCATTCTTAGGAGATGTGCTGATTATTCAAATTTATCGTGGAAAGAAAGCATTAATACCACATGGTGATACGAAACTACAGCATGGTGATACACTACTTGTTACTGGTTCTAAAGAGCATATTGATACACTAAAAAGTATACTCGAATAGGCAAAAGTCCCCTTCTCTCTTTTAAGGGGACTTTTTTATTCCAAGTTCTTTTTTATTCCAAGTTCTTTTTACTCTTCTTACACAATTTTTATTTTTTCTTACAGTTCTTATTTTTTAATGGTAAAATATTACTACCAACAATAATACGGAGATGAATTACACGATGTCTATTTCAACTTTAGCTCTTTTATTATTAGCAGAAGTACTTGTTGCCATTATTCTCATTGGCATTAGTATTGAGATTTGTAGTTACGGATGGAAAAAATCAACTGGAATAAAATATACTTGTCTCACATGTTCACTTCTTCTTGGTGCAAGCAGTATAATAGGGCTTTGTATTGCCCCAGCCTATTTCTTTTTACAACTTATTGAAAAAGGACTATAAGAAAGGAGAATCCTATGATAATTGTGAAACATATTGATGCATCCGAGACTTATGAATTACGGCAAAAAATTTTACGTCCAAAGCAAACGATAGAAGATTGTAAATATCCTTCTGATTACGAATCATCCTCCTTTCATCTAGGCGCATTTCTACACGATAAATTGATTAGCATTGCCTCTTTTTCTAAAGAATCCTCTCCCTATCTATCTGGAAGACTTCATTATCGTTTAAGAGGCATGGCTACACTCACCAACTTCCGAAAGCAACATGCTGGTAGCTCATTAATCCAACAAGCCAAAGTGATCTTACAAGAGCGCCAAGCACATATGCTTTGGTGTAATGCACGAATCACAGTTACAAATTACTATAAACATTTAGGATTCTATGAATATGGTGAAATCTTTCATATCCATCCGATTGGCCCTCATATACTTATGTATACAATTTTATAAGCTGAAACTTGAATCAGTATCATCGACTACTGATTTAAAGCTCTATTCCTCTCCTTTCTATAAACAGCGAAATACATGGACGTATAAGTTGCTTTCTTATGATGTCTATTGATGACAACCATTCACCACCGTAACTTACATGTTAGAGAATAAATCAATATATAGTACAGATATAATTAACAATTCTTGTAGCACAACAGAATAAAATGTTTTATAATTTAAAATAGTCAAACATATACAATGTATTTTTCATCCTACAAGGAGGCTTCTTATGCAACACTCAAACAAATCGAGTCATTTAAATCGCGGTTTAAAACAGCGGCACATTACTTTAATGTCACTCGGATCTGCGATTGGAGTTGGATTATTTTTAGGATCGGCTTCTGCTATTAAACTAGCTGGCCCTTCTATTTTACTAGCCTATATGATTGCTGGGCTCGTAATCTTTTTCATTATGCGTGCCCTTGGAGAAATGGCAATTGAACAACCTGTCGCTGGTTCTTTTAGTAAATATGCATATGATTATTTAGGACCACTTGCTGGCTATATAACGGGTTGGAATTACTGGTTTTTATGGGTCGTTACATGTATGGCCGAAATTACAGCAGCCGGAATATATATGCAGTATTGGTTCCCAGATATCCCGCGCTGGATTTGGGCGCTACTTGCTCTCTTATTAATGAGCGCTTTCAACTTTCTATCTGTAAAAGTATTTGGAGAACTTGAATTTTGGTTTGCTTTAATCAAAATTGTCACAATAATCTGTATGATCGTTGTCGGGGTTGGTATTATTCTATTTGGCTTTGGAAATGATGGGATTGCTACTGGTATTTCAAATCTTTGGTCACATGGCGGATGGTTTCCAAATGGTTTCTCTGGCTTACTCCTTTCCTTACAAATGGTTTTATTCGCTTATTTAGGGGTAGAACTAATTGGTGTTACAGCAGGTGAAGCACAGAATCCGAAAAAAACACTTGCTAAAGCAATTGATAATGTATTTTGGCGGATATTGCTCTTTTACGTCGGTGCTTTGTTTGTTATGATGGCAATTTATCCATGGAATGAATTAGGAGACAAAGGAAGTCCATTTGTATTAACATTCCAACAAATTGGAATAGCAAAAGCAGCTGGGATTATTAATTTTGTTGTTTTAACAGCTGCACTTTCTTCTTGTAATGGCGGATTATTTAGTACAGGCCGTATGTTATTTACGTTAGCAGAGCAGAAAAAAGCTCCGAAAAGATTTGGACACCTAAATAAAAATGGGATTCCAAGGAACGGTATTTTAGCAACTGCTTTCGTTCTTCTCGTTGGTGTTATTTTAAATTATCTTGTTCCTGCTAAAGTATTTACATGGCTTACAAGTATCTCAACATTTGGAGCAATTTGGACATGGGGGATTATACTTATTGCACAAATTCGTTTCCGTAAAGGATTAACCGTGCAAACAAAACAAAAATTAACATACAAAATGCCTTTATATCCACTCAGTTCTTATTTTTCACTCGCTTTTCTTATCCTTGTATTAGGCATCATGGCATATTCAGAAGATACAAGGGTCGCATTAATTGTTGGTCCCATTTGGTTAATTGCACTCGCAATTGTGTATTATATAAAAGGATTCCATAAAATAGACGATGTACCAAGCTCAAAAATTAGTTAAGTATTGATCCCCTCTTCATTAGAGGGGATATTTTTATCCCGCTATTTTAGGGGTAGTAAGACTCCCACCTCAAGACTCAGAGAGAAACAAGGAAGATAGGTGGGAGTAGGGCTGCCCGTAACAGCCCGATTGGTGAGGGCTCATAATCAGTAGGGGATGAAGAAAACCCCCGCTGATTAAAGTTTCACGTTATACTTTTTCAACAAAATTTGTGCTATTTTTACGTCTTTTTCATATATTTTTTATTTTTCATCTTTCTTTTTGCAAAAAAATCTATTACATTATTAAAGCAATTTATTTTTTTATTAGGGGGATTCTTCTATGAAGAACAAAAAACGGCTTATATTATCACTAGCAGTAACGATTACACTCACTACTGGAAGCGCTTATCTTCCATCTGCTTTTGCTGAAAGCTCCACAGATCCTGCACCTGAAATTACAGCAAAGGTTATCAATCAAAATAACGGAAAAAAAGTATTATTTGATAACACTCACGGTCAAACGGCCGGAACAGCTGATTGGGTTATCGATGGTGGTTTTTCTGATTTTGGAAATGGTATTGCTAATAATGGATATTTTGTAAAAGAACTTCGCCAATCGAACCCGATTACATATGAAACTCTAAAAGATTACAATGTATTTATCGTTCCTGAAGCAAATATTCCTTACAAAAAGTCAGAGCAAGACGCTATGCTACAATATGTTAAAAATGGTGGAAGTATTTTCTTTATAGCGGATCATTATAATGCAGACCGCAATAAAAATCGTTGGGATTCTTCGGAAGTTTTTAATGGGTATAGACGAGGTGCATGGGAAAATGCTGCAAAAGGAATGTCCACTGAAGAAGAAACTTCCTTAGCAATGCAAGGAGTAGAAAGTTCTGATTGGTTATCACAAAACTTTGGTATTCGCTTTCGCTACAATGCATTAGGAGATATTACTGCTACAAATATCGTATCCCCTAATCAATCATTTGGTATTACAGCAGGTGTTTCATCTGTAGCTATGCATGCGGGCTCTACACTTGCTATTACAAATCCTAAATTAGCAAAAGGAATTGTATATCTTCCAGAGAATCCACCAAAATGGAATCATGCAGTGGATAGTGGTGTTTATAATGGCGGTGGTATTGCGGAAGGTCCATATGTTGCAATCGCTAAAGTAGGGCTCGGGAAAGCAGCCTTTATCGGTGACTCATCCCCAGTCGAAGATGCAACGCCAAAATACGTTCGTGAAGATACGGGACAACCGAAGAAAACGTATGATGGCTATAAAGAACAAAACGATGCAATTTTGTTAGAAAATATCGTAAATTGGTTATCCCATCAGGAGACATACACAAGCTTAGACCAAATAAGTGGATTACAATTAGATGAACCAACACCTTTACAAACATTCGAGCAGCCAAGCTTATCAACTGAACCACAACCAGAACCTTGGAGCGCTCCAACTCAAGGTTATCAATGGTTCAATACGGATACTTTTAAACCTGGTTCATACGGATATAAAGGTTCAATAGCGACACCCGTTCATAATTATGTAGTTACTCATCCTAGCGTTCTACCAAATAATGAAGTGTTTCAAATAAAAATTCAAGTCAATAATTTATTACCTAACACAACGTACAACAATTATTCGCTAGGAATTTTCATAGCTGGCGGTACACAAGTTGCAAAAGTACAAAACTCAAACGGAACATGGCCATCTACTTATGGATATAGTAATGCCTTTTCCTTCACGACAAATAGCCAAGGTTCAGCTGAGAAAGTAGTAAATGTACAAATTTCACCGAATACAATTGGTCAAGCAACATTGCGCCTACGTCAAAATTCTATAGCTAAATATAGCGAGCCTGTTACAATTCATGCAAACTAAATAAAAAGGTGTTTTCCGTTATGGAAAGCACCTTTTTAATCCTTTTTGTTAACTAAAACACTTATAACAATTCCAAGACACGCACTTACAATAGCCGGAACTAGCCAACCGACTCCTTCTGTATAAAAAGGAATATGTTTAAGTAGCGGTGTCCATCTATCCATGAATACATTCCGATTTACAATATCTATTGCGCTAAATAGCGCTACGCTCCCGATTGTTATAGGATATATATATACATATCGGCTAATCTTTTTATGAAACAGTCCTAATATGATTAACGTTAAAGCAACTGGATATATGAATCCAAGGATTGGAACCGATACCTTTAAAATCTCTGTCAATCCCAAATTAGCCAGAAACATGCTTATAAAGCTTAGTATAAATCCCCAAACTCTATAAGGTATTTTGGGGAATACACTTGTAAAAAATTGACTACACGATGTCACAAGACCTACGGAAACACAGAGGCATGCAATCGTAAAGATAATTCCTAGCAGAACAACACCACTTTGTCCAAATAACAGAGTCATCACTCCTGCTAGTACTTTCGCACCATTCTCAAACTGTCCTAATGAACCACTAATTGAACCGACATATCCAAGGATAATATAAATAATAGACAATAAAAGCCCGGCACCAACGCCCGCTATACTCATATATTTCGCTAAGCTTTTATCGGATTTTATCCCCTTTTCCTGTACAGCATTCGCAACTACAATACCAAAGATTAAGGCAGCCAATGCATCCATTGTTAAATAGCCATCTAAAAATCCTTGAAACATAGGTGCTTGTCCATAATTTCCAAGCGGCGCTTCCAAAGCTCCTACAGGCGTAATCATGCTTTTTATAAAAATAAGAGCAATCATACATAATAATAAAGGCGTCAACACTTTCCCAAATAGGTCCATTAGTCTTGATGGCGATAAGCTAAGCCAATACACAATACTAAAGAAAACGACCGTGTAAACTAACAAGACTAATTTTCCAGGCTCCGGAAAGAATGATCCGAATCCCATTTCAAACGCTAAACTCCCTGCTCGTGGTATTCCAAGTCCTGGACCGATAAATACATACACTAAACAAGGAAAAACAATAGCAAATGAACGATGCACCCGTTCTCCTAATGCTTGAAAACTTCCTGCCTTCGCAACTGCCACAACACCTAATATCGGAAGTCCTGTCGCTGATATGATAAAACCTATCAACGAAATCCACACATACTCTCCTGCCTCATATCCTAAAAAGGGAGGGAATATAAGATTTCCAGCACCAAAGAACATGGAGAATAGCATTAAGCTAATAAGTAAAATCTCTTTTTTCTGTAACACTCTCATTTTCTCCTTCTAAATTCCATATAAAGCAAACATAGTCCATAGTCTATCACAAAAGAATTTCTCATTCTACACTTGTTATGTTTTCCGATTTCTTCAAAAAAATCAAACTTTATCGACTTTTAATACTTAATAAAGAAAAATATTTAATTTTGGTTTGTTTCAGAGGAACCTTATATGGAATCAGCGATACAACTTGAGAAAAAACAACATATAGCGGTAATCATTATTTTAACTTGCTTCGTTGTCTTGTTCTGGGCAGGATTTGAACAAGCAGGAAGCTCCTTGACACTATATACAAATAAAATGGAACTTTAATCAGTGGGGGTTTTCTTCCATCCCCCACTGATTATGAGCCCTCACCAACCGGGCTGTTACGGGCAGCCCTCCTCCCACCTATCTTCCTTGCTTCTTTCTGAATCTTGAGGTGGGAGTCTTACTGCCCTAAAATAGCGGGATAAATTTATTGATTGCTCCGTATTTGGATGGGAAATTCCAACATCTTAGTTTCAATCGGTCAATCCTTTATTTATTATTTTACTTGCTCCAGCTATTTCCGCACTATGGGCAAAGGTTGCAACTACAAAACACGGTGATTTAAAAATCTCAACAAAAATGGGTGTTAGTATGATTTTGCTTGGAATCGGTTATATGGTTCTTGTAATCTTGACATTAAAAACAAGTAGCGATGAATCTAATGTGGCGGAAAAAGCACACTTACTCTTTATTGTTTTTACGTATCTTTTCCATACATTAGGTGAACTATTCTTATCACCTGTTGGATTATCAATGGTAAGCACCTTAGCTCCAATCAAACTTGCTTCTTTACTGATAGGTGTGTTGGCTTGCCAGTTCAGGGATTGCTAATATTGTAAGTGGACAGCTTGCAAGCTTCACAACTTCTAGTATTTATCATGATAGGAGCTGTCGCAATTGTGCTAGGTTGTGTTTTATGGTTACTATCTAAAAAATTAGTAAAATGGATGGAATAAAAAAGATGAGGGACTTTCCCTCACCTTTTTATGCACTCTCACCTTTTTCAATTGCTTGCTTATATAACTCTTTATGCTCTTTGTATTCACTTGGAACAAATCTTTTATAGAAAAATGAAAGCCAGCTATCTCCTTTTTTATATCCTTCTTCACGAATTTTTTTGGCTTTTTTATTCGAATGGAATCCTTCTGTAAACCATTTCTTCTGCAAATCATTTTGTTTATACTTCGAAGGGACTTTTAAATCATAGTTTTCAAATGCATATGTATATCCCTCTTTCTCTATTCGTTTTTTCGTATTTTCATATGATTTTTCATAAGCTGCTTCATATGCTTTTACATACTCTTCTTTTTCATTATTTCTAGGATTCTTTTCAGCTAATGTTTCCCCATCTTTTTTACCTATCTCTTCCTGTTCCTTTTTAATCTTTTCTGTTCGCTCTTTATTTCCTATTTGAAATCCTTCTGCAAAGTTTGCTTTAAATTCTGGAGCTACTTGGCTATCATCCATTGTCTCTTGCGCTAATCCTTGTTCTTTTCCTTTTTCAAAATGCCCTTTTCTCTGCTCTGCTAATAACCACGCTGAAGAATACGCATGTGTAAAAGCTTGCTTATAAGCTTCTGATTTTCCAGCTATATGTACTTCTACATTGTTCTTTCCTGCTTGAAAATCTGTTTCTCCATTCTTCTGACCATCTGCTTGACCCTTTTCTATATCGGCTTGTCGTTGTGCTTCCTCTTTACGTTGTCTCTCTTCCTCCGCTTGTCGTTGCGCTTCCTCTTTACGCTGTCTCTCTTCCTCCGCTTTTCTTTGTTCCTCAGCTTTTTGTTGTGCTTTAGCTTCTGCTGCACCATTATTTTGACTAGATGTCGTAGAATTTGTAGTATTATTCGAAGCCGGTTTGTTATGATAATGATATTCTCCGTATTGCAATCCCCATTTCTCACAATTTGTCCGGCACGTATGTCCACCGTTAGCATCCGTTCTTCCTGGATGTGCATAAACAGATGCGGGTGCTACTAATAATGCTACACTCGCTGTTAAAAATAATTTTCGCACTTGTTTCTTCATTCTTGTTCCTCCAAAACTCAAAATACACCTTTATTATACAAAAATACTAATATGTTGTAATCATAATATATTTATTCTATTATTTTTTAATATTGGCAAAAATAAAGAAGGTTCACTCTCAAGCGAGTAAACCTTCTTTATTTCTTTTGCTTCATTTGTACAAAATCACCTGAAACAACATAACGTTTCGAATTATCTGCAATAGATACACAAGTAATAAGTGTTATTTCTTCTTTCCCATGATCCTCCACAACTTCCCACTTATCAGGAGTTACTTCTGATACACCTGTTACAGCATACTCATACTCATTATCATTATCATATAAATAAATTTTATCGCCTTTTTTCAAAGTTGCTACATCACTAAACAAAACACCCTTTTTAGACATATTATGCCCAGCTAATGCATAATTTCCTTTTCCCATTTCTTGCTTATCCTTCACGGTTGTTGCACCTGATAACAAATTTTTCTCAGTTGAACTATTTAAGACGGGAAGTTCCAATGAAATACTCGGAATCTTAATTCGCCCAATTACTTGTTTTTTATCTAACGACGCATTCGCTACCTCTGCTAAATCGGGCTGCTTAATTTGAGAAGCATCTACAAATTTTGTTTCTTGTTTTTGATATTCCATTTTCTGAACAACTTGAGCATTCGTTTCTTGTTTTTTCCCTGCCATATATTCATCATAAAATGGCTTACCTATTAATACTCCACCTACAACAAACAACAGAATTGCTAATATACTATATACTTTCCCCTTATTCATATATAATTCCTTTCCACTACAAAGTCTTACTTCTATATAAGATGATAAGATAAGATGACTATATGTACAAGTATGAGGTGAAAAGGAATAAGAATTTATTTATGAATATGATAAAGTGAAACTTTAATCAGTGGGAGTTTCCTCATCCCCCACTGATTATGAGCCCTCACCATCTGTTCCACTTTCCCGCGATATGCCGGGTTTGATATACTTCCTTTCGGCAATTCCTCTATTTCATTTACAAACATTTTCTTTTCTACCGACTCTGCATTCACATAATTCCCTGGACATAATACACTTGCAATGCCAATGATTCCGCTATACAACAATACTTTTTTCATTTTCTCACTTCCCCATGTTCAATCTAATTTCTATCATAAGAAACATTTGTAAACCCTTACCTCTTTATAAATTAATTTTTTGTAAAAAATAAAAGACGTGCTATACACACGCCTTTAAGCAAATTTATTTCGATAAAGTGAAATGTGAAACACTGTCATTTGAATGAAATAGATAAAATACACAATATACAATGGATATGCAGGAACATATAGGCTCACTAAAGGAGTGAATACTAGTAATGCAAGTGCAAAAGGTAATACACACCATAAAGAAAGAAATGTAGTACGGCATGCTTTCGCTGTCATTCCCTCTTCCCGTTCATCTTCCTGTGGAAATAATAACGGATACACCCAGACGGAAAGAGACTTCACTTTTTTCTTTTTCCTCTTATAGAAAACAAACGCTATAAGAGCTCCAGTTAATAATAGTACAAATGGCATGACGTTCATTGATATTTCAAATGAAAATTTGTCATATTTTATAATATTCGAAAACTCTGCAAAAAAATAATAAAACTCAACCAACGCCCAACACGATACTATGCTATACAATAGATTCACAATATACGAAACAGCGATTTTATTCATCTACTTCTCCCTCCTTATTTAAAACAAAAACATCCTCCATCTTTAGATGAAAAACATCACAAATCATTAACGCTAATAATAATGAAGGAACATAATCTCCTTTTTCAATTGCTGCAATTGTTTGTCTTGTCACACCGACTTTTTCAGCCAATGTACTTTGTGTAAAGTTAAAACGAGCTCTTAGCTCCTTTACTCTATTATAAATGGTCAACTTTACCACCCCTTACCATTATTGTATGCTATACTTTACAAAATGTAAATTCAACTTAACATTTATTTACAAAAAAATCCAACTTCACATAATGTAAAGTTGGATTTGATTTTAATTTAAAATTGTAACTTTAACAGTTCTTCTGCCCCAAGCACTAGATGCTGCTTTATTTGGCATTAGTACATCAATTCGATGTCCTTTAATAGCTCCACCAGTATCTCCAGCAATTGCAATTCCATACCCCTCAACCTTCACAGTAGATCCTAATGGAATGACTCTTGGGTCTACTGCAATTAGTTTTAAGTTTGGATTTCCAGTTAAATCATGTCCCATTGCTGACTTAACATGCTCTCCTGCCTTATAACCATTTTCTAAAGGATCTGCTGTATAAGCTGTAGCTTCTACATAAATCTCTCTCCCATTTGAAGCAGGTTTTGGAGTTGGTTTCAGTTCTGGTTTTGAAGTATTGTTGTTTACTACAGGTGCAGCTTGTTCCTGTTTTTGTTTAGCAGCTATTTCTGCTTTCGCCTTCTCTAAAGCTTCTCGTTCAGCCTTGGCAGCTTCCTCTGCTTTCGCTCGCTCTTCTGCTGCTAATCGAGCTGCTTCTTGTTCACGAGCAATCGTTTCTTGCACAGTTTTCATATTTGCTTCAATTTTCGCTTTTTCTTGTTCAGCTAAATTGATTTGATTTGCGATTTGATTATATTTTTCTTGTACACTTTGTAAATTTTCTTGACGCTTTTTCAAGTTTTCTTGTAGTTCGGCTTGCGCTTGCGCTAGCTTTTGTTTATCTACAGTTAAAGACGCTTCTTTTTCATCAATTGTCTTTTTATCTTCTTCAATTTGACGAAGATCTTGTTCTTGTAATCGTAAAATTTCTTTATCTGCATCTAAAATTGTAGACACAGCAGTCATACGTTGTAAGAAATCAGCAAAGTTTTTTGATTCTACAACAACTTCCACTACTAAACTTGTATTAGAACTGTTTTGTACAGAAATCATACGCTTTTTCATAATATCTTTGCGAGCAAGCACCTTATCTTCTAAAACGATAATTTCTTTCTTTTTTTGTTCAATCTGCTTATGCGTTTCATCAATTTTACGCTGAATAGCAGCTTGATCCTCTTTGTTTTTTGTAATTGTATTATTTAAAGTATGTAGTTCATTCTCAATGCTTTGAATTTCTTTCGTAACAGCTTGCTTCTCTTGTTCTTTTTTCTGAATATCATCATTATTCTGCTGCAATTGCTGTTGCATGTTGTTTAATTTCTCGTCGTTTGACTCAGCTTTTACAGCGACTGTACTAGAAAGGCCAATAATTCCTGCTAATACAAGGCTACTGATTCGCTTAAAATAGTTCATAATCCGACTCCCTTCTCATACAGTTATACATGATTTATTTTACAGTTTGTTTACAAACTCATTAAATGCATTTTATTTTTCATGACAAAAGAGCGCGGATTACAAAATAATGTAATACATTCTTAAATTTTTAACAATTAACTATACTTATAACGCGTTAAAAATGCTAAAATCCAAATATAGAGAAAATAAAAATCAAAGGCGGTTGGAGCGAATACTATGTTTACTCAAACAAAATCATTGCAAACGAAAATTAGCCAATTAGAGAATCGCATACATGAATTAGAAACTCAATTACAACAAAAGGAAATCGAACAACAAGAAATCATTTCTTCTATTCATAAGCGTTTACAAAATGTTGTTAAAGAACATGAGCATGTGAATAGCCAACATCATACACTCCAAGACTTAATTCAACAATTAAATGCAAGTTTCAAGAACGTTTCTACAAGTACAACAAATTCAAATGAATTAAACAGTGAAATGTTACAAAAAGAACAAGACCTCATTCAATCTATTGAAAAGATTGTCGTATGTTCTAACGAAGGAAAAGAATCTGTTCATCGTTTGTTAATTGTAATTAACAAATTAGGTGAACAATCGCAACGAACTTCTGATAGTATGAATCATTTAAGTGAGCGCTCTAAAGAAATTGAACAAATTGTTGAAGTGATTCAAAATATCGCTGCTCAAACAAATTTATTAGCATTAAACGCAAGCATTGAAGCTGCTCGTGCTGGTGAACATGGAAAAGGGTTTGCAGTCGTTGCAAATGAAGTACGTAAATTAGCGGAAAGTACAGCTGAAAGCACAAAAAACATAGGGAACTTAACGAAAAAAATTCAAGAAGAAATTGAGAAAGCATATGAAAATACGAAAGATAATCTTCATTTAGTCGATGAAGGCGTCGAAATGAGCGCAGATACAAACGCTAGAATTGAAACTATTTTAACAATGATCCAAACATTGCAAACAGATGCTACAAATGTTATTCAAGCTATTGAAAATCAAAAGCTTTGCAATGACGAGGTTTTACATGAATTCGCTACTACAAAACAAATGTTCGAAAAATTAAATACGACGATTATGAAGCATATCGATGATGCCCAAAAAGTTGATACACAATTATCAAAAAGCATACAAGAAATTGCAACAACAAAATAATAATACAAAGCTCCTACCAAAAGGTAGGAGCTTTGTATTATTATTCAAGAATGAATTTTATTTTTCTTTCAATCTACTGGCACTATTTTGCTATAATAAGAAAAGCTGTCTATATCAACTATTCGTTATAAGGAGGATGTTATGGAACAATTGTATTATATTTTAAAGTATTTATTCCTTGGTTTATTTCAAGGGTTAACGGAACCGATCCCAATCTCTTCAAGTGGGCATCTTGTACTAGCCCAGCACTTATTGGGTTTAAAAATAGAAGGGTTTAGTTTTGAGCTGCTTGTTAATGCTGCTTCATTATTAGCAGTATTACTCATTTATAGAAATGATCTAATCAGACTAACGAAAAATGGTTTCTCTTATTTATTCACAAAACAAGCAGAGGCAAAATCAGATTTTTTCTTTATTATTTACCTCATCATTGCCACAATTCCTGCAGGCGTAATTGGTGTGTTATTTAAAGATCATATTGAATATTACCTAAAAGGGGTCAAAATGGTTGGAATTTCACTCATTATTACAGCCATTGGTCTTTGGATTATTCGCAATTTACGTGGACGTAAAAATGATGGAGACCTTGCAATGAAAGATGCGATTATTGTTGGGCTGGCTCAAGCTTGTGCGTTAGTTCCTGGTATTAGCCGCTCGGGTGCTACAATTGTTGCAGCAATGTTACTTGGCATGAAACAAGAAACAGCTTTACGTTTTTCATTCTTACTATATATTCCGGTTAGTTTAGGCGGATTATTACTAAGTATTACAGATATTGCAAAAGATCCTAATTTAAATACATTATTTATTCCTTATCTTGTAGCATTCATTGCAACATTTATCATGACATATATTTCTTTAAAATGGTTTATGAACATTATGGCTAAAGGAAACTTAAAATATTTCTCATTTTACTGTGTAATCGTCGGTGTCCTTACTATTCTCTTTTTATAGATAGAAGAATTTTTTCACCATGATTATCCCTTATTTAAAAGGCTGTTCTATTTAATAGAATAGCCTTGTTCTATTCTAAATTAAATCCCTTCTATCCCCTTATATGCTTTTTCCTTTTGTTTACTTTTAATTTTCAGAATAGTATAATATTTATATCGTTATTCATTTATATAATTTTTTATCATGTATATAAAGAGGTGTGCCTATGTTTATTATTACGAAACTGATTCATATTAAATTTGGCTATGAAACCGAAGTGATTCAATCACTTCAAAACTATTATCCACTCTCTAGTACTCATGGATTTATTAACATCGAGTTCAATCATATACAACGTACAGATTATGGAAATGAGTATATGATTCGTATATTGTGGAAAACACAAGAAGATTATCACGAATGGATTTCTCATAAAAAGAAAACAGGCTTAGCAACATGGAAACAACAGTTTCAACACTGTATTCTTTCTTCAAAGTCTAATGTTATACACATGAAGTAAACTCCCCCACCTACGGCTCGCTTAGAAGTGGGGGGCTTCTATTTGCTTATCACCTGAAATTGATAGGAGTGTTCTAACTTCCTCACATTCACAGTAAGAGAGAGTGGTGATTCCTAATAGGATTAAGCCTGAAATGATAAAAACATGTATCACCTTGTTTTCTTAATAGAGAATATTTTTTCTATATATGGATTTAAAAAAAGCCCTGTTTCATCTAATAACTGTCTCACCTGTAAAAATGAATGCAGCTTCGGATACATAGCTCGTAATTGTTCATATGTCATTGTATGCATTTTCCCCCAATGTGGACGCCCTTCATACTTTTGAAAGATTTGTTCTACTGCACCAAAGTAATCTGCATATTTCATACCTTTATACATATGAACAGCAATATAAGCTGAGTCCCTCTCATAAGCTGGACTTAACCATATATCATCTCCTTTTACATAGCGACATTCGATAGGAAAATGTACTTGATACTCTTTTTCTTGAATAAGCTCATAAATCTCCTTTACTACATTTCGCATATATTGAGCAGGAATACTATACTCCATTTCATAAAAAGGGACATTTCGAGATGTTGCAAAAACTCGGAAACTCTGTCCAATTATTTTCATGTTTGGTACTGCTTTTGCTGACAGTTGACTTACTCTTTTACTTATAGAAGGAAATCGTCTGCATCCATTAGATAATAACGAAAACACTTTATTCTCTAGCAATTCAATTTTTAACTTATGCCATTTTAAATCTCCTGCTTCTCTTTCTGTTTCATTCGCAAACTTTACTTGAACATGATTGGAATACGGAAAAACAAAAAATTCAAAATGACGATTTTGTTTATATTCTTCTAACTTTTCCATAACGAGAGAAAAAGGCTCTTTTCTACTTTCATAGACGAGTGAATATGCAGGAATAACTTTCAATTTTATTTTCACAATAATACCGAGCAATCCAAGTGATAGTTGAAAGGCTTTCCAGTAATCAGAATTCTCCTTTTCAGAACAAACAATAATCTCTCCCGAATGAAGAACAGCTGTAATTTCGAGCACCTGGGTTGATAGACTCCCAAATGTAATACCCGTTCCATGTGTTCCCGTACTAATAGCCCCAGCAATAGATTGCGAATCTATATCCCCTAAATTCTCTTGTGCATAACCTGTCTGTTGAAGTAACTGTCCTAAATCATATAGTTTTGTTCCTGCCCAGACTTCTACCGCCATCGCTTGCGTGTCTACGTCTACAATTCCTTTTAGTTCATCTAAAGAAACTAAAATGTCTTCTGTTTGTACAAGAGGTGTAAATGAGTGACCAGAGCCAACGATACGAATCTTTTTCTCTTTCTTTTTGGCAATATGAATTACTTCAACAACATCTTGGACACTCTTTGGATACATCGTATATTGTGGAATTCCTTCCACATTACCAGTCCAATTTCTCCATTTCTGCTCTTTTATAGAAAGCATTGGCTATCCCCCCGATATGTTGTATATTCCCCTATAATCTCTCCTTCTTTAATCCGATACAAGGAACGAAAACGCTCACATAATTCTCCTGCTTTACTATGTCGAAACAATATAACATCCCCAACCTCTATTTGCTCATTTCCTTTATAGAAAACAGGCGTTTGCACCTCACCTGCTCCTTCTAAGGACAGTAGTTTAGCTCCTTTCGGCCTCCAAACTTCTGGCTGTTTATCTCTTCCCATCGATCCTGAAGCAATGTATCCTCCTCCTAAGCAAGTATAAATATGAGGAAGTGCTTTCCTAACAATAGGTAACGCAAAACCAACAGCTGGTTCAAAACTTATCTCCTTATAATAGTCAAACAGCTTTGGAGCATAAAATGCCGAACCTACTGTAATTTCCGTAACAGATCGATCTTGTCTCGTTGTTTTTATACTTCCTGTACCTCCACCATTTACAAACCGCAATTGAATTCCTTGTGCTTGTATCCCGTTTATAATACTTTGTCTTCTTTTTGTTACCTCTACTGCCGACTTTCTTTTTAAATAAGAAATCACTTTATTCTTAAACCACTGCTTTGGTACACGATCTCCAACACCAGCAATCTGTGCCTCATATCCCATTACTCCATCCATTTGTAAATAAGGAGATTGCATAACTTGCTTCACAATTCGTAACGCTTCTGATACACTTCTCACCGGAGACCTTCTTACTCCAAAATGAAACTGATAAAAATGACTACTCATATCAATATCAATACAAACTCGAAAACAACCACCTGATTTTTCCGCGATTTTCTCTAAATAAACAACATGTTCCTTGCAATCTACCATACATGTAATGACCAATCCTTGTTTTGTCATTACACTAATCTCCGTTAAAGAAGGCTCATCATACACCGGGTATCCTAACAATAAATCATCGAATCCTTGCTGAACTAAGTACAATACTTCCCTAGGTGAAAAACACATAATCCCTTGAAAACAATGATCTGAAGCTAATATTCGTTTCATGACAGAAACAGAACGTAATGATTTACTTGCAATACGAATCTTCTTTCCACCACTCAATTGAATAACTGATTCAATATTTCTCTCTAACGCACTTTCATCAAGAAACGCACATGGTAAGGCAACCTTCTGGAATATCTCTCTTTCCACATCGTTCGCTCCCCTTCTCTATTTGTCTTATACATATTGGAGAGAAACTTCTATTTTCCTGTCACCAAACCAAATAAAAAAGTTTCTTCCACAAAGAAGAAACTTTTTTCACTTATTTCATAATGATTGTTGCCTCTACTGGATAATGATCTGAATAATCATTATATGTATATGTTTTAAACCATGAAGTGACAGACCATTCAGGAGATTTTGGCTGTAATACTTTATTCTCTAAATATGTTGGAGTCGCATGATCTTTACTTGTAACGATGTAGTCTAAATATTCCGCTGGTGCCTCTGGGAAGTTGTATTTTGCAATACTATTTGTTGTTGCATCCCAAGTTGCAGTATGTCCTGTATACGATGGTACACTTGCATGTAATGTTTTAAACATAGATTCATATTCTGACGTATGATTACTGTTTATTTTATTTACATTCATATCTCCACCAATGACTACATACTCGTCACTTGGAATATTTTTCTTTTGAATAAACTCTTGAATTTCTTTTAATTGGTTTGTGCGCACCGATGATGGTGAAATGTTTCCACACTGATTATCCTCTGCTTGTAGGTGCGTTCCAATTACGTGAATAAAACGATCATCTTTCTTAATTTTTGTGTAGACAAATCCTTTATTAGATAGATTGTCTGGCCCGCATCCTTTCTGAAATACATATTGTACCTTTTCCACAATTGGCCACTTACTTACGATTGCAACTCCTCCATCTTCAGGGGCTACAGAAGAATAATTACCTAACGTTTGATCCCACATATCTCCATTAACGCGACCTAATACCGCTGTTTGGTTTGGATACTCTTTCTTTAGATTTTGCAATAGACTGTCTGAAGCTTTATTATCAAATACTTCATTTAATATAACAACATCTTGATTTTTTATATAATTCGCTTCCCCAATTAAGTCTGCTCGCTCCTTTTGTCCCCAATTTGGATACAAATTTGTTGATAGCATATATACATTATGTGTCATTATTTTGAATGTATCGCTATCACTAGATGTTTCAGCCTGTGCAGAAGAACTATATAAGGCTGTCAAACCAATTCCAAAGCTAAGAATACCTTTTAACAACTTACTTTTCATCATTCACTACCTCCATTTATTATATTCGAAAAGACCAAATACAACATATTTGGCCTTCTCAAATTACTCTTAACGGTTTACATATGTGTCAAACCAAAGTTGAATATATCCAGCTGTAACACGTTGTGCATCCATTAAACGCTTCCCTGTCATCGGTGTAACCTCAGCACGCCATTTGTCTGCATACTCCTGTGATATAGTTGCTTTCACAAACCACTCTTTTGTATTATCATTTACAATGCCAGGGAAATCTTGTTTTGCTACTACTGCCGCTGCATGAATCCAATCTTCTGGATTACTTCCTTTCCAGTTCCAATATCCATTTCCATCTGTTACCTTATAGTTATCTTTTATTGTATCTACAAAATTTTCATATTTAGAATGAAAGCCTTGTGGATAAGAAAGATTCGTAAAATTTGCTGCATGCATTGGTTGATTCACATCTCCTAAATAATGAAGAGATAAACCTAAATAGAAGAATGCTTGTTTCATATCTTTATTTTGATAAGATTCGCCAGCAAGTTTGAAATATTTTGCACCAGTTTCTTTTGCTTGCTTAGCAAATGAGATATACGTTTTCCCGCTATCTGGATCATAGAAATGAGAAGTAAATGTACTATTATCATAATAAGGATTTTCATAATCAGCAGAATAAATACCATTCTCTAAATCTGTACGCCATTCATTTAATAATGCCAATTGCTCTTGTTTTACAATTGTTGTGTTGCGAGACATGATATCTATTGCACGATTGACAATCCATAAATGAGAATTTACTCCCTCTTGATGTCGAGCTTCAGCAGACCAGCCCTGAAGTTTTCCAACTCTATATGCCCCGTCATTTTCATGCGCAAATGCTACCGTTTGCATCGGTGCTACTAATGTAATTGCCGCTGCTAAAGCAAGTACTTTCTTTTTCATATAACAAATCCTCCATTTATCATTAAGTAATAAAAAAACATATCGTTGGGATCCTATGATTTTATCCGGTTAACCTATGACTAGAATATCTCACCTTTTATGGAAATACTATCATTAAATTAAAATATGTAAATTTTCATAATCTATTTTATTGAAAATTAAAATAATTACCCATACAATTAACTTTTAAGTAAAATTCATGTATGACATTAGATAAAAATAATTACCAAAAGCTCTATAAAGGGACCGTAGAGTGTCATGTTTTGTTCCAGTCAATATTTTTTTACCATTCTAGTTTTAGCAAATTTTCACTTCACATTAGCATTACATGAAGAATTAAAAAGAGAACAAAAAAACATTTCATTCCATCTCTTCTTTCGCTTTCCAATATCTCTAGACACAACTTAAATACCCTTACATTGTAATCGGAAATTATGAATCTACTGCAAAGAAATGAATAAAAGATTGTAAAAAAAGGGGCCCCGAACCTCAAAAAGTAGCCTCCCTCTACTGCTAGAAAAAGCTACCTTTCTTGTTGAACTTATATATTATATTAGGTGAAACAAGAATTTTCACTGTTCCTGTTCGTACAGTTGGTTCTGGAACTTCTTCTACTCATACATCACGCTGATTGTGCCAAAGTAAAGTTTTCATTTTCTGCATCCTTCTCTCTGTATACTTAATGTGGTGAAGTTTACGAATTGATTATAGTATCGCTATCCATATGTCCCTAAAAACAATGTACATTTCACAAATTTTTAACAACTACTGTACATTATTTTGTCACTTTATACTTTTTTCCACATTTCATTCAATTTCATTGCAGTTAAAATTCGCATTATGCCATAATAGCATAGGAGAGGTGAACATCGCTTGAAATATTTTATCTATTTTATTGTTATCATCGCGTTTTTAGATACATTTTCACAATTACCGATTATGAGTACTTACGCACAAAGTCTTGGAGGAACTCCGCTTATAATTGGGCTTGTCATAGGTATGTATTCATTTGCTAATATGATTGGTAACATTATTGCTGGCATATCTGTTGATAAATTTGGTGCAAAGAAAGTACTTTATACGAGCATGGGGATTACAAGTTTCATAGTTTTACTATATACCATTGTTCAAAATGGTGAACAATTGCTTGTCGTTCGTTTCCTGCATGGATTTAGTGATGGCTTCTTAATCCCTGCTGCCTTTACTTTCCTGTCCAAACAAACAAAATCTACAAAGCAAGGAAAAGCAATGGCATTATCTGGGGCGGCTGTCGGAACAGCAGCGATCGTTGGACCTGCCTTTAGCGGTATTATGAAAGCAACTGCAGGGATTCAATGGGTCTTTATCACTATTTCTACCCTCATGATGATCGGAACAATTGTATCCTTATTTTTATTGCCAAGTCATATAACAAGAACAGATACATCACGCACTCAAATGATGACAAAAGAAGATATGATGGCTTTAGTAAAGTCCGAACCATTACTACAAGCATATATCGGAGCATTTACACTGATGTTCTCGCAAGGAATTGTCACATATATGCTGCCAATGAAAGTGGAAGCACTCGCACTCAAATCATCTACAACAGGCATGATGATGAGTATATTCGGGATTACTGCCATCCTCTTCTTCTTATTGCCGACCAATCGCATATTTGATCGCTTTAATCGTTCAAAAATGATGTTAATCGGTATCACCGTCATGGCATTATCATTGTCACTGCTCGGCTTATTTACAACAAAAGGAATGATTTTCATCGTCATGATGATTTATGGAGTCGGATTCGCAATCCTTTTCCCATCGATTAATGCTCTGCTTGTTGAAAATACAACCGAAAACAACCGAGGAAAAGCATTTGGATTATTTTACGCTTTCTTTTCGTTAGGAGTAGTCGCTGGTTCTTTTACAATCGGAGCAATCGGGGCATCACCGAGTGTCAGCTTTATAATTGGAACTGCATTTTTATTAACATTTGCCGGAATGATTTATGTAAGAGGAAAAGTCAAAAAGACAATGCTAGGCTAAATGCCAGCATTGTCTTTTTATTTCCCCTCTACTTTCACTACCTGTGTTCCAGCAATGAAATCATGAATCATTCTTTCTATATTTCCAGTAAAAATCCGCTAACTTCTAACTATATCTCGACAATTTCCTTGGAAATATTTCTTTTCCTTGTATCATTTGATAAAAGTAAACATTAATTTACCATATGTTCAATACTATAAAATAATCATATAATATATGATTTCTAAAATTCTTTCTCATTCTATTTCAAATACAATAAAAATCCCCGTAAAGTATTAAAAAACACTTTACGAGGACTTTTTATAATATTTATTTCTCTTGTGTTTTCTCCCAATCTGCTAAGAACTTCTCAATCCCTTGATCTGTTAATGGATGTTTCACTAATGCACCAATTACATTTGCTGGAATTGTTGCGATATGTGCGCCATTTAAAGCAGCTTCTGTTACATGTACACTATGACGTACAGATGCTGCAATAATTTCTGTTTCAATGTCGTGAATTGCAAAAATCTCAGCTACTTGACGAATTAAATCCATACCGTTATGACCAATATCATCTAGACGACCTAAAAATGGAGATACATATGTTGCACCAGCGCGTGCTGCAAGTAATGCTTGTACGGCAGAGAACACTAGCGTAACGTTTGTACGAATTCCTAAGTCTGAGAATGCTTTTACTGCTTTTAATCCTTCTTTTGTCATCGGGACTTTTACAACAACGTTTGGTGCGATTTTTGCTAATTCTTTTCCTTCTTCAATCATTTTATCGGCTTCTAAGCTAATTACTTCCGCGCTAACAGGTCCTTCAACAACACCGCAAATTTCACGAATACGTTCATGGAAATCTACGCCTTCTTTTGCTACAAGTGATGGATTTGTCGTTACACCTGCTAATATACCTAATTCATTTGCTTCTTTAATTTCATTAATATTTGCTGTATCAATAAAGAATTTCATTTGTAATTCTTCCTTCCTTATTTTTCATATTTTATTTTTTCTTAATAAGATCCAATCCAATCGGAATGAATTTCTCCACTTTTTTACCTTGATTTACTTGTTTTGCTGTTTCCATCGCCTTTTCTCCGATTAATTCTGGCTTTTGTGCGACGGTTGCTGCCATACGTCCTTCTTTAACCGCTTTCACGGCATCATCTGTTGCATCAAAGCCAACGACAGCTACATCCATTTTGCCTGCAGATTTTAACGCTTCTAGCGCACCTAATGCCATCTCATCATTATGAGCGAATACTGCCTTCACATCACTATTGGCCTGCAAAATATTTTCCATAACAGATAATCCTTTCGCACGGTCAAAATCAGCAGTTTGCTTAGCTGCTACTTTCAATCCAGTGTCTGCCACTTCATGAAATCCTTTCCCTCTCTCGCGTGCGGCAGATGATCCCGGAATTCCTTCTAATTCAGCCACAGCAGCTCCCTCACCAACGAGCTCACGAATATAATCTCCAGCTAATTTCCCTCCTGCCACATTATCAGAAGCAATATGAGAGACAACTTTTCCTGAATTTGCAACGCGGTCCACTGTAATTACAGGAATATTTGCTGCATTGGCTGCACTTACCGCTGAAGCAACAGCATCTGAATCCGTTGGGTTAATAACAACTATATCAACACCTTTTTGAACCAAGTCTTCGACATCGTTCGTTTGCTTAGCTGCATCATTTTGTGCATCAACTGAAATTAATTCTATGCCAATATCCTTCGCTTTCTTTTCTGCTCCTTTTTTCAATGTAACAAAAAATGGATTATTTAAGGTAGAAACAGAGAATCCAACTTTAATAGTCTTATTTCGCCCTTTATCGCTAGAATCCTTTGCCCATTCTGGTGGTTCCATCGAGCAACCAGTAGTAACGACCATAATGAGTGCAACAAGTACAAGTAACCATTTTTTCATGAATTATCCCTCCATTACGCTTCTTTTCGACGATCAATTAATACAGCAAGTAGGATAACAAGCCCTTTTACAACTTGTTGGAAGAAAGATGACACGCCTAATAAATTTAGCCCGTTATTTAGCACTCCAATGATTAGTGCCCCAATAAACGTACCAACAATCCAACCTTTTCCTCCAGAAAGGCTTGTTCCACCTAATACAACTGCAGCAATTGCATCTAATTCATAAGAAGAACCAGCAGTTGGCTGTGCAGAATCTAAACGAGATGTTAATACAATACCTGCAAGCGCTGCCAAAACACCAGATAGACCATAAATCATGACTTTGATTCTTGTAACATGAATGCCTGATAATATCGCTGCCTCTTCATTTCCACCGATAGCAAGTGTACGGCGGCCAAATGTTGTTTTCTTTAAAATAAAATATAGAACTGCAAAAGCAATCATCATCGTTACAGCTGGTACTGGGATACCAAGGAAATAACCACGACCAAACATTTGGAACATGACATGATCACCAAGACCAGTGATCGGACGTCCGTCCATATAAACAAGTGTCAATCCACGAAAAATTGTCATTGTTGCTAATGTCGCAATAAAAGGTGCCACTTTTCCTTTCGCAATAATGATACCGTTTACAATTCCCATCGCAAGACCGGCTAATAATCCAACTACTATTGCCAAAAACGGATCCATATCACTTGCTAGCATTCCAGCAACAAGTGCACTTGATAATGCTAAAATAGAACCCACTGATAAGTCAATACCCCCTGTTAAAATAACAAAGGTCATTCCAAATGCAATGAGTGCATTAATCGATACTTGACGTAAAATATTAAATAAATTCGGAATTTCAATAAATGCTGGATTTAATGCCGTAATCACTACAATAATGAGTACTAAGCCGATTAAAGATCCAAGTTGTTGCAGAACATTCCCCTTTTTTGCCATCGTTTACTCTCCTCCTGTAGCTAATGCCATAATGGATTCTTGCGTTGCTTTCTCTTTCTCAAGAATACCGCCTACTTTTCCTTCATGAATGACTAGAACGCGATCACTCATCCCTAATACTTCAGGTAATTCAGATGAAACCATAATCACTGCATCACCTTGGTTTGTAAACTTATTCATAATAGAATAAATCTCTTTTTTCGCACCAACATCTACACCCCTTGTTGGTTCATCTAAAATGAACAGCTGCGGATGGATTCCAAGCCATTTTGCAATGACAACTTTTTGCTGATTTCCACCAGATAGCGATTTCACAGCTTGTTCTCCATTTGTTGCTTTCACATTCAAAAGTTTCATCATATCCTCTGTAAACTGCGCTTCCAATCCTTTGTCCATGACACCGCTTTTTGAAAGAGTTTCTAAATTAGGTAATGCAAGATTTTCTCGAATGGAAAAATCTAATACAAGTCCTTCTGATTTTCTATCCTCTGTAATAAAAGCAATTCTTTGTCTAATCGCATCTATTGGACTAGCAATCTTTACTTCCTGTCCATTGATAAAGATTTGTCCTGAGTCAAGTGGCTCATATCCAAATATAGCTTTCATAATATCTGTACGTCCAGCCCCCATTAGTCCAGCGACACCAAGAATTTCACCTTTCCTAACTTGAAAAGAAATGTTTTCAAACTTACCTTTTTTCGTTCCATTCCGCATTTCAAAAATGACTTCACCAATCTTTGCATGACGCTCTGGATAACGTTCACCAATACTACGCCCTACCATCATGCTAACTACTTCATCAAATGATGTTTCAGGAATTTGTCTTGTGCCCACATATTCTCCATCACGCAAAATCGTAATTGCATCACAAATAGAAAATATTTCTTCCATGCGATGCGAAATATAAACAAATGATACACCTTCTTTTCGCAGTTTATGAATCACTGTAAAGAGCGTTTCAATCTCACGATCTGTCAAAGCTGCTGTAGGTTCATCCATAATAATGACACTCGCATTTGTTATTAATGCTTTACCGATTTCAATAATTTGCTGTTGTCCAACCGATAATTCTCCTGCCATTGTAGTTCCTTTTACATAAAGCCCTAAATCAGCCAATTGTTGCTGAGCTATAGCATTCATTTGGCGCGAGCGCAAAACACCTGTTTTCCCATACATTAGCTCTTTGCCAAGAAACATATTTTCAGCAACTGTTAAATTAGGCAAGATGTTTAATTCTTGATGAATAAAAGCAATTCCATACTCCTCGGCTTCTTTTGCATTTTTAAATATTCTCTCTTGTCCATCGATTTTGATTTGACCACTATCTTTCTTATATACACCTGTTAAAATTTTCATGAGCGTTGACTTACCCGCTCCATTTTCCCCCATCAGTGCATGAACTTCGCCTGTTTCGATACGAAATTGGGCATTCTTCAAAACAGGGTTCCCATTGAACGCTTTTGAAATATTTTTCATTTCAATACGCATTCTCATCACATCCCTTTATTAAAAAATCACACCTGCATGTAAAATAATGTTCGCATAAGGTGTTGCTTCCCCTGTACGAATAATCGCCTTTGCCTGCTTTGTTTTCTCTTTAAACTCTTCATGCAAGACATATTCAAAATTCGCTTCTTTTAAACGTGTTTCAATTTCTTTATAGATTTCTCTATTATTTGTAGTAATCTCTTCCGCTACTGTTACTTTTTCAATAGCCATATCCTCTATTACAACTTGTAATACATCCAGAAAAGAAGGCTTTCCAAGCTCTACAGCTAAATCTATTCGCTTCACGCTATCAGGAATTGGTAATCCGCAGTCCGCGATTACAATCGTATCTGTATGACCAAGTGCCGCTAATATAGCAGCAATTTCACTATTTAATACGCCATGCTTTTTCATTTAACAATCCCCTGTACTTCCCGCACCTGTTCTCTTGTTGGCATACCACCTTGTGCACCGAGCTTTGTTACAGAAAGGCCACCGGCTATATTTGCAAAACGAATTGCTTTTTCAAGCACTTCTCCTTCTGCAAGCGAAACTGCTAATGCCCCGTTAAATGTATCACCAGCCCCTGTCGTGTCAACTACTTTTACAGAAATACTTGGCACTTGTACAATTTCTGTACCATTATGGAATCGAACTCCTTTACTTCCTTCTGTCATTAATAATTTATTTGGATATTTAGCAAGTAAGTCTTCAATCGGTGATTCAAAATCATCTAGTACAATGCGACACTCGTGTTCATTCGGTGTAATATATGTTGCCTTTTCCAAAATCCTTGTCGATAATGCTTGTGCTGGAGCTGGATTTAACATGACTGGGATCTTATGCTCCTCACAAATAGTAAGCACATATTCTACTGTCTCAAGCGGAATTTCTAACTGAAGAACGACCATATCTGCCTTTACAAGTAAATCTTTTGCACGGTCAACAATTTGCTGATTCACAAGGCGATTGGCACCTTGCACAACAACAATGCTATTATCTTCTTCTGCTAAAACGATATGAGCAATGCCTGTTGTTTCATCTGTAACCGGTACCACATGATCGATAAAAACACGCTCGTTCTCTAAATTTTTTCGTACACTCATGCCGTAATCATCATTCCCTACAGCACCTACCATAGCTACATTGGCCCCTAAGCGAGCTGCGGCAACAGCCTGATTTGCTCCTTTTCCTCCAGGTACTGTATGAAACGCCTCTCCGATTACTGTTTCTCCAGCTTTCGGTCTTTTCTTTGAAACGGCTACTAAATCCATTGAAATACTCCCTACTACAGCTATATTTGGCAACGACTTCATCTCCTTATTTCGTTGTATTTCGTTCGATAATTTCAATCGGCAAACGGTAATGTTCTGTTTCTAACCGTTTTCCTTCCATTTGTTCTAATAACAATTCGGTCGCAATACGTCCCATCTCATAAATAGGTTGTGCAACAGTCGTAATAGATGGACACATCATTTCCGCTAAAGAAATGCCATCAAACCCAATAATTTGTAAATCGTTAGGAATAGCAATCCCCTTTTGTAAAGCAGCCTTTACGACACCAATTGCAATCAAATCATTTCCTGCTACAATACCATCAATATGCGGATATTCGTCTAGTAATTTCCTCGCAACACGCTCACTATTTGCTGGGTCAAACGTACTTTCCGCAATCATATAAGAAAGACCGTATTCCGTAATCATATCAACAAAACCTTCAAAGCGTTCATTTGCAGTACTTACATCACGCGGTCCACGTATATGAGCAATATGGTTACACCCTTTCTCTAACAGTAACTTTGTTGCTTTTTGAATCCCCGCATAATTATCTGCATATACTGTGGGAATCCGCTCATTAAATAGGCGATCAATTGCCACAACTGGTACAGATATATTCATGTAATTCACGCTATTTTCAGGATTTGTTGCGACAATAAATCCATCTACGTTATTTTGTCTGAGTACATCAATATATTGTTTCTCTTTTTCTAAACTTTCATCAGAATTACAAAGTACAACGGTGTATCCTTGCTTATGCGCTACATCTTCTACAGCACGCGCAATTTCTGGAAAGAATGGATTCACAATGTTTGGAACGACTAAGCCAATTAAACGAGATTTCTTATTATACAAAGAACGCGCCACTGTACTAGGTTTATAATCCAACAGTTCAATCGCTCGTTCCACCTTTTTTAATGTATCTTCGTGAACGTATCCATTTTTATTTAGTACTCTAGAAACGGTCGCAACAGATACTCCCGCTAATTTTGCAACGTCTTTAATCGTACTCATTCTTTTCCTCCCTACCTTGTGTAACCGTTTACACGAAGTAATATAACCTATTCGCAAAAATACGTCAATCATTTCTACTCAAAAAGAGTATATGTTATACATATAATAAAAGCATCACCATAAGGCGATGCTTTTATTATGAATAGGATCCATTTGTATGTTTCTCTTCTCCTTCTACTACCTCTTCTGCACCTTTCTTTCGATCAGAAAGCTTAATCTTCTCTAAGAAAATCGTAAAGATAGCACCAACAACAGTAAATACTAATCCCGCTAAAAATACACTATGCAATGAATCCAATAACGAATTCTTCAAAATAGGAACGATACTTGTAGAAAATACTTCTGGCATTTTTTTCAATACCTCTGGACTAAACAGCATAGAATATAACCCTTGTGGATCTGTATGAATCATATCTTTAAATTTTGTTACAATCTGTCCAGCTTGTGGTGGAAACTTCTCTAATACGGGTACTAATTTTTCAGTTAAAATGGTGCTTGAAGTATTATTCATAATGGATCCTAAGATTGTAATTCCAAATGTTCCTCCAATTTGCCGAAAAAATTGACTGGATGAGGTTACAACACCAAGATTCTTTTTCGGGAAACTTTCTTGTAATGCCAATGTCAATGTTGGCATTACAAGCCCCACACCTAAACCGATAATGATCATATAAGAAGTCGCTACAAGCTTGCTTGTATGCATATCCATTGTTGTTAATAACCAGAAGCCACCAGCCATAATCAACATACCAACAATAATCTGCGGCTTCACGCCAACTTTTAAGACAAGTCGACCACCAATAATACTCGTCACAATCATTGTAATCATCATCGGTGTCATAATCGTCCCAGATTCAGCTGCACTTACTCCTACAATTCCTTGCATAAAGAATGGAACGAACATAATTGCACCAAACATTCCAATACTCATAAAGAAACCAATCGCATTCAATAGTGTAAATGTACGATTTTTAAAGAAATGCATCGGTAAGATTGGTTCCTCAGCTTTTGTTTCCACAAATACAAAGCTTACAATACCAATTAAAGCTAAACTAAACAATCCGATAATTTGCCAAGAATCCCATGCGTAATCTTTTCCGCCGAATGTTAATGCAAGTAATAAACTTACAACTCCAACAATCATCGTAAAAATTCCAGCAATGTCAATTTTAATAGGTCCTGTTTGCTTATGTGAGTGTAATCCCATCGCAATAAAGATTGTTGCGACAATACCAACTGGTAAGTTAATGTAAAACACCCATCTCCAGTTAACTGCATCTACAATCCAACCACCAACTTGCGGACCAATGACTGAAGCAAGACCATATAAAGCGCCAACAATACCTTGCCATTTCGCACGCTCTTTCCCCGTGAACATATCTCCAATAATAATCATAGCCATCGGCATCATAATACCTCCGCCAAGACCTTGAATACCGCGGAAAATAATCAATTCTGTCATACCATTTGCCATACCACATAATGCTGAACCAATCATAAAGATAATTAATCCTGTCATATATACGTTACGGCGTCCTAATAAATCCGCTAATTTACCTGCAATCGGTACAATTGTCGTAGATGTTAGCATGTAAGCTGTTACTAGCCATGTCATTAAGCTTAATCCACCTAGTTCGCCGACAATACGCGGCATCGCTGTACCGACGATTGTTCCATCTAACGCTGCAAATAATATCGCAATCACTAAACCAACCAACAATAATCCCCTTTTTTTACCACCCTGTTGTTTCATATAATCTCCTCACCTTCTCTTAAATTAGCTCTTTTTTCTCATTTGTCCCGCAAACAATTGTTTCTAATTTTTCAAACAGGCGTAATAAGTCTTTTCTTTCTTGTAATTCTAATTGCGAGAAATATTTTGCAATGTGCTCATTACGAGCATTCTTCGCATCTTCTACTTTCGCTTTCCCCTTTTTCGTTAATTCAATGATCACAACACGACGATCATCTTTATCTTGATAGCGTTCAACTAGTTCTTGATCAATTAAACGATCAATCATTACTGTAATTGCACTTGGTTTTACATACATTTTTTTCGCTAATTTTGTCGCTCGTGAGGCACCATAGTTCTCTAAAATTTTTAAAATATAAAATTGCGGTGGTGTAAGTCCTGATGCTTGCATTTGTTCCAATAACTCCATTTGCATTTTCTTTCCTATAGAGAATGCTAGAGTTTGAATTTTATCAATATGAGTAATATCATTTGGCATATTATCTACCTCTTATTTAAACAATAAAATATTTAATCTATTTAAATATTAATATCAAGAATAAAAATCGTCAATCATTTTATGATTAAAACCGTTTACATTCCTGTCACAAAGTTGTATAATTTTTCTCGAAGTTAATATTGACAGTCATGGAGAATGAGAGTATAAGACTATGGAACATAGAAAGGAACCTTTCTATTTTTCATGGTTTTTTTATTTTTCATGACATAAAATGGTTTCAACCATTAAGGAGGATTTGTAGGCTATGTTTTTAACTCAGTTGTTTAAACCTGCGCCACATAAAGAGCGCTTGCCTGCTGATCGCATCGACAGTGAATACCGCAAATTGCGCTTACAAGTGTTTTTAGGTATTTTTATCGGTTATGCAGGTTATTACTTTGTTCGAAAGAATTTTTCATTAGCAATGCCCTATCTAGTCGAACAAGGATTTAGTAAAGGAGAACTTGGGATTATCCTTTCGGCCGTATCTATTGCGTACGGAATAAGCAAGTTTATTATGGGAATTGTATCCGACCGCTGTAATCCCCGTTACTTTTTAGCAGCAGGTCTCTTTTTATCTGGTATCATTAACATTATTTTCGGTTCATTTTCTTTCATTACAACAAGCATTATCCTTATGTTTGTACTTCAATTTTTAAATGGTTGGGTACAAGGAATGGGTTGGCCTCCTTGTGGACGTACAATGGTGCACTGGTTCTCTATTAGTGAACGCGGTACGAAAATGTCCATTTGGAACGTTGCTCATAATGTCGGTGGTGCTCTTATGCCATCACTCGTTACATTAGGACTATATTTATTCGCTAATGATTGGAAAAGTATATTCTACTTCCCAGGTATTCTTTCTATTTTAGTTGGAATTTATGTATTAATTACAATGCGTGATACACCTCAATCTTGCGGTTTACCATCAATTGAAGAACATACAGGAGAATATCCAGCTGATGAGAAAGTAAAAGATCGTGAACGCGAACTTTCAGTAAAGGAAATTTTATTCAAATATGTACTGAACAATAAATTTCTATGGTACATCGCAATTGCAAATGTATTTGTATACTTTGTGCGTTACGGTGTTGTAGACTGGGCTCCTACTTATTTAGTAGAAGAAAAAAGCTTTACACATAATAGTTCTCGTACTGCTTATGCTCTATATGAATGGGCTGGGATTCCAGGTACACTTCTTTGCGGCTGGATGAGTGATAAACTCTTTAAAGGACGCCGTGCACCTGCTGGTATTTTATTTATGGTGGGGGTATTTATTTCCGTTCTTGTATACTGGTTAAATCCAGCTGGTCATCCAATCATTGATAGTATCGCTCTAGTAGCAATTGGATTCTTAATTTATGGACCAGTTATGCTAATTGGATTACATGCACTTGACTTGGCACCAAAAAAAGCAGCTGGAACTGCTGCTGGTTTAACTGGATTCTTTGGTTACCTGGGCGGAGCATCATTTGCTAGCGCTGCGATGGGCTTTATTGTAGATGCTTTCGGCTGGAATGGTGGATTTATTTTACTACTTACATCTTGCTTACTTGCAATCATCTTCTTAGCCCTTACTTTAAACACAGGTTCAGCAAAATCAAAACAAGCTTAAAATAGAACTTTATTAAAGAGCATTATTATATTTCACAAAAAACGAGAGACAATTCTTACTAGAATATCTCTCGTTTTTTCTACATATATCCCTTTTTTTCTACAAAGTATTTGCCTTATTCTCCTCCCGATATTTACGCTTTCAAAGTATCTTTTTTACTGTTATATCAACAAATTCAATCTTTGTATAAAAAGATTTTTCAATATTTTCTCAACTAGTTCTTGTCAAACAATGTCAATCTATATTAAAATAACAACAATATATAAAACATTTAGTCTTTTTAGAAAGATGGAGGGATAGCCATGAAGAATTCGCTTCTTCGCATTGAAAACTTACAGACATCCTTTCGTATACGAGATCAGTATCATGCAGCGGTTGATAATGTCTCTTTAACTGTACATGAAAATGAAATTGTTGCTATTGTCGGTGAGTCTGGATGTGGTAAGAGTGCACTTGCCCTTTCCATTATGCGATTGCACAATGAAGCTAATACAAAATTGCAAGGTCATCTTTATTATAAAGATAAAGATTTATTGACCATGTCAGCCGCAGAAATGAATAAAATACGCGGTTCAAATATCGGAATGATTTTCCAAGAACCTCTTACAGCATTAGATCCTCTTATGACAGTTGGAAAACAAATTGAAGAAAACTTAGACTATCATACAAATCTCTCAAAAGCAGAAAAGAAAGAACGCACCTTAGAACTCCTTCATCAAGTTGGGATTCCAAAACCAGAACTTACTTATAAACAATACCCACACGAACTCTCTGGCGGAATGAGACAAAGAATTGTTATCGCAATTGCAATCGCATGTAAACCAGCGCTTGTCATTGCGGATGAACCCACAACTGCTCTTGATGTAACAATTCAAGCACAAATTGTAGACCTACTAAAATCTATTCAAGAACAAACGAAAATGGGCATTATTTTAATTACACATGATTTAAGCATTGTTGCTGAGACTGCTGATCGCGTTGTTGTTATGTATGCAGGACAAATTGTAGAGACAGGTAAAGTGGAAGAGATTTTTAATCATCCTCTTCACCCATATACACGCTCTTTACTACATTCTATTCCATCTGCATATACCGAAAAAGAAAAATTACACGTAATCCAAGGGGTTGTTCCTACTTTAGCGAAACTCCCTCGCACAGGTTGCCGCTTCAAAGATAGAATTCCGTGGATTACATCTGACAAACATGAAGAAAATCCTGTTTTACATGAAGCAAAACCAGGTCATTGGGTACGCTGCACTTGTTATAAACATTTCGACTTCCAAGATAAGAAAGGAGATGACGTTACTCATGGCACTGCTTAAAGTAAATGATTTAAAAGTACACTTTCCAATTAAAGGCGGCTTCTTTGGACGCACGCTAGACTACGTGCACGCTGTTGATGGAGTGAGCTTTGAACTACAACCTGGTGAAACATACGGGATTGTTGGTGAATCAGGAAGTGGAAAATCAACTACAGGTAAAGCGATTATGCATTTAACAAAAGCAACGGGCGGTAGCATTGTTTTTAACAATAAAGATTTAACAAAATTAAGCCGTTCTGAACTGCGTGAACAAAGAAAAAATATTCAAATGATTTTCCAAGATCCATACTCATCGTTAAATCCAAAGAAACGTGTTCTCGATATTATCGCAGAGCCATTACGAAACTTTGAAAAGCTCTCACCTGATGAAGAAAGAAGAATCGTCCAAAAATATCTTGAAAAAGTTGGACTAAATCCAGAATCTATTTATAAATATCCACATGAATTTTCTGGTGGACAAAGACAGCGGATTGGCATCGCGCGCGCATTAACACTAAAACCAAAATTAATTATTGCTGATGAACCAGTATCTGCGCTCGACGTTTCTGTACAAGCACAAGTGCTAAACTTCTTACAAGATCTACAAGCTGAGCTCGGATTAACATACTTATTTATTAGTCATGATTTAGGTGTAATTCGGCATATGTGTAACCGCATCGGGGTTATGTATCGTGGTCGCCTTGTGGAAGAAGCAACAAGTGCTGAAATTTATAATAATCCACAGCACATTTATACGAAACGATTGATCGCAGCAATTCCTGATATCCGACCTGAAAATAGAAAACAAAAAAGTACGTTACGGCGGCAAGTACAAGAAGAATACGAGCAATCACATAAAAATTATTTTAATGAAAACGGCCGTGCTTATGATTTAAAACCAATCTCGCCAACACACCGGGTGGCATTACCATAAGGGAGTGATAAAACATGTGGAAGTTTATACTGCGAAGATTCTTAATTATGATTCCGCAGCTATTTATATTAAGTATCCTCGTCTTCATGCTTGCGAAAGCAATGCCAGGAGATGCATTAACTGGTAGAGCTGCAAATAATCCAAAAGCAGACCCAAAAATTATTGAAGAACAACGCGAAAAATTAGGATTAAATGACCCTGTTACAACCCAATATGTACGCTGGATTAAAAATGCCTTACAAGGTGATTTTGGTATTTCTTACGCACATAAATTAAAAGTAACCGACTTAATTGGGGAACGCCTGGGGAATACAGTATTACTCGCTCTTGTCATTCTTATTCTGACTTACTTAATTGCGATTCCACTTGGCATTATTAGCGGACGTTGGAATGATACATTAGGCGACCGACTCATTACACTATACAACTACTTAGGATTTGCAACACCTTTATTTATATTTGCATTAATTATGCTATTTCTTTTCGGATTTAAATTCCCGATATTTCCAACAGGAGGTAGTGTCGATCCGCAAATTACGACCGGTACATTTGCTTACTATATGAGTAAGTTGAATCACTTACTATTGCCCGCTCTATCTGGAGCATTAATTGCTACAGTTGGTACTGTACAATATTTGAGAAGTGAAATTATTGATACAAAACATAAAGACTTTGTACGCACAGTACGAGCAAAAGGGGTTCCGGAATCAAAAGTGTATTCTAGACATATTTTACGAAACTCATTCTTACCAATTGCAGCATTTCTAGGTTATGAAATTACCGGATTAGTTGGTGGAGCGATATTTTTAGAAAATATCTTTAGCTATCCAGGTATCGGACAATTATTTATGCAATCCATTTCCCAACGTGACTTTAGTGTCATAACAGCCCTCGTTTTATTTACTGGATTCGCAACGTTACTTGGAACTCTCCTTTCAGATATCATTCTAAGCATCGTTGACCCACGTATTCGTATTGATTAAAGGAAAGGAGGAATTTTTTCATGTTAGCAAACCCTGAAAAACAAACTGAGGTCATTCATTACGAAAAAAGCCCATCTGGTTTTTCCATCATGTGGCGCGAACTTCGTAAAGATAAACTTGCATTGTTCTCATTATTCTTTTTAGCTATTATCTTAATAGCCGTTTACACAACATCCTTTATTATGAAGCAAGAAGATATTGTACGAGTAGATTTATTTTCCATTTACTCACCTCCTTCTGCTGAACATTGGCTAGGAACAGATTACGGCGGACGCGATATTTTTGGACAGCTCATTATCGGTACGCGCAACTCCTTTACAATCGGTTTAGCAATTACTGTTATTTCGTGCTTAATCGGTCTTACAATCGGTTTAATTGCTGGCTATTTTGGAGGAGTCGTTGACAATATTATTATGCGCATTATCGACTTTGTCATGGTTCTACCATTTTTAATGCTCGTTATCGTATTTATTACACTTGTTCCTAAGTTCAATATCCTTACATTTATTTTAATTATGAGCATTTTCTTATGGACAGGAAAAGCACGGTTAATTCGCTCCAAAGTATTAACCGAAAAAGAGCTCGATTATGTATCAGCGTCAAAAACATTAGGAACGCCAAACTGGAAAATTATCCTTTTCCAAGTACTACCTAACTTAAGTTCTATTATTATCGTCAGCGTTACTTTGAATCTTGCTGGAAACATCGGAATTGAATCTGGTTTAACATTCCTAGGATTTGGTTTACCAGAAAGTACACCAAGTCTAGGTACACTTGTTAGCTATGCTAGAAACCCGGATGTACTACAAGATAAATGGTGGATTTGGTTACCTGCATCAATCATGATTTTAGTGTTGATGCTGTGTATAAATTTTATTGGTCAAGCGCTCCGTCGTTCGGCTGATGCAAGACAAAGAAAAGGTTAAGAGGGGTGGAAAAAACGATGAAAAAACCAAAATTTTTTAAAGTATTAAGTACACTTGCTGTTTCAACGTTACTACTTTCGGCATGCGGAGGTAGTGGTGGTAATGAAAAATCAAGTAATAGTTCTAAAACAACTGATACAAAGAAGTTCAGTACCGCAGTCAAAAATGATAAAAAAGAAGTTAAAGATGGTTCACTGACAATTGGCTTAGTATCTGATACACCATTTGAGGGGCTGTTAGACTTTTCCGTATATGAAAGTAATCCAGATTGGAGAATATTAACCATTTTTAATGAATCTTTACTAACAAACAATGATGACTGGGAATATACAAATGATGGACCAGCTACATATGAATTGTCAGAAGATAAAAAAACGGTTACATTAAAAATTAAAGATAATGTGAAATGGCATGATGGAAATCCTGTTACAGCTGAAGATTTAGAGTACGCTTATCTCGTAATTGGAAGCAATAAATATACAGGTGCTCGATTTGATTCTCAGATGCAATTAATTGAAGGTATGGATGAATATCATTCAGGAAAAGCGGAAAAGATTTCTGGTGTGAAAGTCATTGATGACAAAACGATTTCGATTACTTTTAAAGAGCCAAATCCTTCTGTTAAAACAGGCCTTTGGACATCTCCCATTAACAAAAAATATTTAGGTGATGTTCCAATTGATAAATTAGCAGAATCTGATAAAGTACGGAAAAATCCAATCGGTTTTGGGCCATTTAAAATTAAGAAAATTACACCTGGAGAATCTGTTGAATTCGAACGTTTTGATGATTATTATGGCGGAAAACCAAAACTTAAAAATATTGTATTAAAAGTTGTAAATCCTTCTATTGTAAATGCATCTTTGAAAAAAGGTGATATTGATATTGCAGAAGTAAGTGCAGATCAATATCCTAACGTAAGCAAGCTTAAAAACATACAATTAATTGGTACAACGGATTTGTATTATAGCTATATCGGCTTTAAACTTGGACACTACGATAAAGAAAAGAAAGAAAGCGTAATGGATAACGACAAATTTAAAGATGTACGATTACGCCAAGCAATGGCTTACGCAATTGACCGTAAAGAAATTGGCGAAAAATTATATCACGGTCTACGTTATCCAGCCAATTCAGTAATTCCTCCGTCTCTACCAAAATACCACAACAATAAAGTCGGTTCTTATGATAAAGATGTAGACAAAGCGAAAAAATTATTAGATGAGGCTGGTTATAAAGATAAAAATGGAGATGGCTTCCGTGAAGACCCAAATGGAAAAGAATTTAAAATTAATTTCCTATCCATGAGTGGTGGTGATACAAGTGAACCACTTGCTAAATTCTTTATTCAATCTTGGAAAGATATCGGTTTAAAAGTAGAACTTCTTGATGGTCGTCTACATGAATTCAACTCATTCTACGACATGCTGAAAACAGATGATCCGAAAGTTGATGTATTCGCAGGTGCTTGGGGCGTTGGTTCCGATCCAGATCCTTCTGGTATCTGGGCAAAAGAGGCACCTTTCAACTACACACGCTGGGTCAATGATAAAAATACTGAATTATTACAAGAAGGAATTTCTCCAAAAGCTGCTGATGAAAAATATCGTAAAGATGTATACGACAAATGGCAAAAACTTGTTCACGATGAAGTACCATTAATTCCTCTTCATTATAAGTTTGAGCTAATCGGGGTAAACAACCGCGTAAAAGACTATAAATATAATCCAGAAGATCGATACAAATGGGGAAATGTTACTGTAACAAGTGAAAAACCAGAAGTAGAAAAATAAACGAAACTAGCCCTTCGCAGTCATCAATGATTGCGAAGGGTTAGTTTTCATTTCTGTATATAACTTGTTTGTCGTTTTTCATCATTTGTTCCTTTCTATACATCAAAATAAATGCTGCAACAATTTCAGTGCAACTGCCAATATAACCGTTACTAGAAATCCGCCTAAACAAATCAAGCTTACTCCCTGACTATATGATAAATGTTGAAATGCTTTCATTCCTCTCATATATGTATCCAATATCTTTATTCTATCCATAAAAATACTTTTATAACATCGATTTCACTAACAACTGTCTTACATTTTTGTAAGATTAACAAAAAAACAGACAGTCTTCTAGCTGCCTGTTACTTTACAATCATCACGGGGCATTTCACTCGTTTTGCAACTTTATGACTTACACTACCAAGAACCATTTCCTGAAGTGTATTTAATCCTCTACTTCCTACGACTACAAGGTCAATATCTCCAGTATTTACATATTGCACAATTGTTTCCCCTGGGTCGCCATGTAGAATCGTAATTTTATAAGAGACTTCTTCTTGTTGTAACATCGTTTCTATTTCTCTTACTCTCTCTTTTCTACTAGCTTCTATTGTTTCTATATCTGTTTGCCCTTGAATAATATCTGATTTTGCTGTTCTATTATCAACTACATATACAACTTCAACATTTGCTTCTACATTGCATTTCGCAATATGTGCTGCATGCTTTGCCGCGCGAAACGCATGTTCCGAACCATCACATGCTAATATAATCTGTCTATACATATGCTGAATCCCCTTTCCGTATCATAATCGTATTATAATACAAAAAACCACCTTTTTGTTTTCAAAAAGGTGGCTTGACTTTAGCTAATGGCTTGTTTATTATGAGTAGCTAATTTTGTTATGAGTTTTAAACTACGCTCATTTAATCCTACTATATTCACCTGTATACCATTTTGCTCATATTTCATCATAACCTTATCAACTGCTGCTACAGCTGAATCATCCCACACATGTGCATGTGTAAAGTCAATCGTTACCTCTTGCACATCCTCTTTAAATTGAAATGCATTTATAAACTCTGTCGTAGATGCAAAGAATAATTGTCCATGAACTTCATAGATTTTCTTATTTTCAATATATAAATGTTTCACGTGAATCTTTGCCATATTTACGGCAAATAATACAGCGCTGATTACAGTTCCAACAATCACACCAAACCCTAAATTATGTGTAATGAGAACAATAATAACTGTTACAATCATCACAAATGCGTCACCTTTCGGAACCTTATGAAGAGTAAATACAGATTTCCAATCAAATGTTCCAATTGAAACCACAATCATCACAGCTACTAACGCGGCCATTGGAATATGAACAACATAATCTCCTAAAACAAATAATAAGACAATTAAAAATCCGCCTGCTACAAATGTTGATAATCGTCCTCTTCCGCCTGATTTCATATTAATAAGAGATTGTCCAATCATGGCACATCCAGCCATGCCACCAAAGAATCCAGCAACAATATTCGCAATTCCTTGTCCGCGTGCCTCTTTATGCTTATTACTTGACGTATCTGTTATATCGTCTAAAAGAGAGGCTGTAAGCAATGATTCCAATAAACCAATCACGGCTAGCATAATCGAATACGGCAAAATAATTGCGAATGTCTCTAATGTGAATGGTACATCTGGAATATGAAAGAAAGGTAATTCTTTTGGTAAACTCCCCATATCACCAACTGTCCGTAACTGAAATCCACTTATAAGTGCAATACTTGTTACAGCTAGAATTGCAACAAGCGTAGACGGAACTGCTGTTGTCATACGTGGAAATAGATAAATAATGGCAAGACCTAATGCAACAAGTACATACATTTGCCAATTTGCCCGATGGAAATGCGGAAGCTGTGCTGTAAAAATTAAAATGCCAAGTGCATTCACAAATCCGCTCATAACAGGCCGTGGAACAAATTTCATAAGCGAACTTAATTTTAATACTCCAAAAATAATTTGGACAACCCCGGTTAATATCGTCGCAGCAAATAAATATTGTAGCCCATGGTCTTTTACAAGCGTCACCATTAATAGCGCCATCGCGCCTGTTGCTGCAGAAATCATTCCCGTTCTTCCGCCTACAAATGAAATTGTGACTGCAATACAAAAAGCAGCATACAATCCAACCATCGGATCAACACCTGCAATGACAGAGAAGGCGATTGCTTCAGGGATTAAAGCTAACGCAACTACAATTCCTGATAGCACATCTCCTTTCACATTAGAAAACCATTCATGTTTTATCGTTTGAAACAAAATAACACTCCTCAACTCTTTTATTATTTAATTTTCTCCATAAGAAAATCAGGACCGACTGCACGAAGGCTATTATATAACAATTAGGAAATTTTATGCTATACAAAAATTCTCACCTTTTAATGGAAAGATGCTGTCTTACATTTCAAACAGGTAATAAAAATAGCAATTATAGCCGATGTAAAACCACTTCCACAAAAACTAGAAAACTATATCTATACCTTTATGAGCTTGCCTCAATGACTACATTCCTCTTTATAAATAGAAAAAGTGCTACTTTATAGCAGCACTTTTTCTATTTAGTGTTCCCCATGTCCCTTTCCACTCTCTTGCACAATCTCAAGTTTTTCATCTAATATACCTTGCGTTTCAAATGAAATATCGGTAGTGCTTCCTAATAAGAAACCGTGGTTGTATGGACCTAATGTTGGATCATCTTTAAACTTGGGCTGGATAGTTGCCAATAAATCATACACTGGCTGGGTAACCTTTCCTTCCTCTAGCAAAAGAACTGGAGCATGCTTTCCCATATGCGAAAACGATGCACCAGCAATTGCTAAATCTGGTGTTTTTGTTGATAGAAATGAAATACCATGGCCCGGTTTTGTGAGCCCCCATCCAAACTTTGTTTTCCGATCTTTAAATGTAGCAAAGGCGATTGCATTTTCTGTAGGGGTGTCTCCGCTAATACGCGTTACTTTCCCATACTTCGCTAACTGTTTTTCTACTTCTTTTGAAATAATGGCTTCTGGTCCTAACACATATATATTCGCCTTATCTTTTCTCATTTTTAATGCTTCTATTGTTGCCTCTGGTACTTTATCTTTCCCTACATACAAAAGTGGTTCCGGCATATGTGCAATCCAATTTATCGCAGGTGTTGTATAAAGACGCCCTCCCTCTTCAAATGAACCAATAATAACATTGTCTGGATACCTACCTGCTATATCGGCATACTCTTTATCAACTTCTCTAGCAAATTTAGCTGGATCTGTTTCTTTTATTTGTTTTACTTTATATTCTTTTAATTGTTCTAAAGCAGAAGTTCCTACATCCCCCATCACCATAATTTGTGTTCCATCTTTTGTCCCAAGCGGTTGCAATCGTTTTATTTCGTTTAATGTCGCTTCTGGAATTCCATTTTTATCCACGAATAAAATCGGGCCATTGTTTGGATGATGAATGAGATCTGCACTCGCTATCCCAAGTTTCCATTCATTTATTGGTACTAAAATAACCGCTCCCGGCTGATTTTCTCTATGAGTCGCTGGCCAAATCATTTGTGATGTTAATACGGCCATTTGCACGGGATCATTTGTATTGAGCCTTGTACTATTTTTTAAACTCAACGTGTGTAAATTACTAGATGCGTGCGCGTTCATTTCTTTCGGTGCCGCCGATTTATGAGTCATGCTCATTTCTTGTTTCTGCTCATTTTTCTTCTCATTATGTTCTGTATTTGCTTGTCCACACGCTGTAAGATTCACCGCTGTCATAATGGTAATGCCTAAAACGCAGGTTATTTTTTTCACTCGCTTCCCCTCCGTATCTATTATTCTCGAGCTAATATTCTTACCTAAAGTAGAACTTCACCTTATACAATAGCAATCAAATCTAAAAAAATTATGCAGATACATAATAATCTGCACCATTTCTTCACGATTTTGCATTACACTTTAAGAAATGAATAACAAATATGGAGGAAACTCTATGATTGATATATTACTTGTAGATGATGAACCCAAAATGTTAGAATTATTAACTCTTTATCTTACACCTAAGGGGTATAACTGCGTTTGTGCAACTTCAGGACAAGAAGCGATTTCTTATATCGAAAAACAAAATTTCAAATTCGTGCTTCTTGATATTATGATGCCAAACATGGACGGTTGGGAAACATGTAAAAACATCCGTTCATTCAGCCGTATTCCTATCCTCATGGTAACAGCTCGTGATCAAAAAATAGATGTTGTGCATGGATTAAAGATAGGTGCGGATGATTATATAACAAAGCCGTTTCACGAAGAAGAACTGTTAGCGCGAATTGAAGCGGTCCTACGACGTACAAATGAGCATGAACAAATCCAATATAAAGGGCTTTTATGGGATGAAGTAAAGCACTTCGTTTCTATTTATGAACAAGAAGTGTTACTCACCCCTATTGAATTTTCTCTGCTTGGGTTATTTTTGCGCCACATAAATTATGTACTTAGCCGCGATCAACTTATTGAGCGTATTTGGGGGTTAAATGCAAATACAGAAGATCGTACAATTGATTCTCATATTCGTAATTTACGTGACAAGTTACGAAAAGCTCGCTTCCCTATTGACATACATTTAAAAACGGTATATGGAGTCGGCTATCACTGGATTGATACTGAATAATAAGGAGTAGTCAGATGAAACGAATCTCTGTTCAACTAGGATTTTATTTTTTAATCGTCACACTTTTAATCGAAAGCGTTCTATTTATTCTTTTGTATTACAGCCTTGTTAACACGAGAGTAAATGAAGAAATGAATGCATTATTAAAGCGTGGCAATAGCCATCGTGATGTATTAGAAAAATATTTTGATTCACAAACAATTTCTCATGTTGCATTAATGGAGTCAGAAGCAGAGACAACTGCCGTTATTACAAATGCAGATAAAAAAGTGTTAGCAAAGTCCAATTATATAGATTCCACTATAAAGATGTATATTACAAAAATGAAAATAAGACCAAGTCATAACGGAACGATTATTGACAGCCACTGGAAAACTTCTAATTACATATGTACTGTTAGCCCTATTGTAATAGGAAAGAAAGTACAAGGGTACGTATATATGTTTCTCGGCACAAACTCAATTAAACAAATGGTCAATGGGCTAACAAAACAATTTATGATTGCAGGTCTCATTACTTTTCTATTAACAGTGATTACAATTTTTCTACTATCACGCTTATTAACAAAGCCTCTGATTCGTATGAAACATGCAACTGAAAAAATGAGTCGTGGTGATTTATCTATTTCTTTACGTACATCTCGAAATGATGAAATCGGTGAACTTGCTAGCGCAATTCAAACACTGGCAAATGATTTACATTATATGAAAAAGGAACGCAGTGAATTTCTAGCAAGCGTAGCACATGAATTAAGAACCCCGCTTACGTATGTAAAGGGCTATGCAGAGATTGCACAAAAACGTACTACACAGCCTACAGAACGAGAGAAATATTTGTCCATTATAAAAGAGGAAGCGGATTACATTACGAATTTAGTACAAGATTTATTTATACTTGCCCAGATGGAGAAACATAATTTTTTAATTGAAGCGAAAAGGATCGATTTAGAAAAGTTTCTAAATCGGATTGTCACAAAAGTGAATGGAATATATGTCCAAAAACATCTTACCGTCTCCTTAACATGTCCTCCATCACTTTTTATCACTTTAGACGAAAGACGGTTTGAACAAGTTATTATGAATATTTTAAATAATGCTTATAGGCATTCAGCAGAGTATTCAGTGATTACAATCACCGTCACAGCATATGTGTCACATATTAAGATTTCGATTCAAGATACAGGAGAAGGAATTCCGCCGGAAGATATTCCGCATATCTTTGAACGTTTTTATCGCGTTGATAAAGCACGATCACGTGCAACGGGAGGAACCGGATTGGGTCTGGCGATTGTGAAAGAAATTGTAGAACTACATGACGGTCATATTACTGTTAGCAGTAAATTAAATAAAGGAACATGTTTTACTATTACTTTGCCACGAGAAAAAGAGAGTACAATGATGTAATTGTACTCTCTTACTTTTTTTCTATTAACTCCACTGTTTCAGTAATCTGAATGCTATCTTTAACAGATTGTGCAATTGTACAATTTTTCACTGCAATTGCTAACGCCTTTTCGAGTTGCATGAGCGTAATTCCCTCTGCCCTTACTTTATAGTACAGATGTACACTCTCAACAGGTCTTGATAAAGCATCACTGTGCTCAACTGTCGTTTCAATTGTAAATGTGTCATACTGAATACGCTTCTTTTCTAAGATCGTTCGAAAAACAATTGCACTACATCCTGCAATGGAAGAAATGAATAGTTCTAACGGGGAATACCCATTTTCTTTTCCAATTGACAACTGTCCATACGAATACTCAGCTTGAATATGATCATGCTTAATTGTTAGTCTCATACGCTTTATCCATCTCCACTTTCATCACTTTTTGCCGCTTCTTATTTATATAATAATACACATAGCAACAAATGATAAATGGAATACCGCAATATAAAGCCATCCGTTGTTCTGGAATAAACGCTAAACTAATGATAACGATACTATTTGTAACGAGAGCTAGAATTGGAACAATTGGATATAGCGGAGTCTTATATTTCAAGTCTTCTAACTTGCCTCCATCCTTTACATACTGACTTCTAAAACGAAGTTGTGATAGCGCAATAATAACCCAGCTAGCAACAGCAGATAATCCTGCTACAGACAATAGATACATGTATACTGTATCTTCTGCAAAGAAGCTTGTCAGTAAAGATAAACCAGCTACAGCAATCGTAACAATTAACGCTGTAATTGGAATACCACGTTTATTTACTTTTTTGAAAGAAGTCGGTGCCATTCCTTCATTTGCAAGAGACCATAGTATACGCGTCGCTGCGTATAATCCAGAATTTGCTACAGATAATAGCGCTGTAATAATGACAAAGTTCATAATATCGGCTGCATAAGGAATCCCAATTTTATCAAATACAACAACGAACGGGCTTTCAATAACCCCTGCTTCTTTCCATGAAATTAATCCTACTAAAATCGTCATTGTTAAAATAAAGAATAACATGATGCGCCATACTGTGTTACGAATGGCACGAGGAATTGTTTTCTCTGGCTGTTCACTTTCTCCAGCTGCTATCCCGATAAGTTCTGTTCCTTGAAAAGAAAAATTAACTGTAATCATTGTAAGAAGTACAGCAGCAACCCCATTTGGAAACAATCCACCGTCATTTACAAAGTTAGAAAAAAGAGGTGCTGCCGCTTTTCCATCATACGGTAAAAAGCCAAGCAATGCACAGCCTCCTAAAACGACAAATACAACAATTGTAATTACTTTTATACTAGAGAACCAAAACTCTAATTCAGCATAGCTTTTCGCTGAAATTGCATTCGAAATGTATAAAATAAGTCCAAAGATCAAACACCATACCCAAACACCTACAGATGGAAACCATCTTTTCATCATCAAGCCTATTGATGTTAGCTCTAATCCAACTGTAACAGCCCATCCTAGCCAATATAACCATCCAATCATAAAACCTGTTCCTGGCCCAATAAATTTCGTCGCATATTTTTGAAAAGATCCAGAAACTGGCATCGCGACAGTTAGTTCACCGAGACAAAGCATCGTTAAATACATAATAAATCCACCAACTAAATAAGAAAGAATAGCTCCCCCTGGTCCTGCCTGGTTAATCGTATACCCTGATCCAAGAAAAAAACCTGTTCCGATGACACCCCCAAGCGCAATCATAAATAAATGTCTACTCTTCATCGTTCGATGTAATTTCTCGTTCGTTGTTTGCTGCATCGTAATCCTCCCCTATAAAAACCCTCTGTTTTGAAAATTTTCTGATAATAAAAATATACACGAAAGCGTTTACAATTTCTATATAAAATTAAAACTTTTCTGATAAAACTATACATTTTTTATTATGAACACAACTCATTTTGTATTCACAAGAGAAGATGGTTTTATTAGTAAAAAAACTCTTACATGTCCGTAAGAGTTAATGATGTTCTAATTTTCTTGATAAAATTGACAATTGATAATTTACAACAAAATATATACAAGCTACTAATACAAATGTAGGAATCATGTAATTCACATTTTGTCCATTAATAATTTGGGCATTATGCATAAGCTCCGGTAATGAAATGACAACTGCTAATGATGTATCCTTTAATAAAGATATAAATTGGCTCACTAGCGGTGGTACCATACGTCTCAACGCTTGTGGTAAAATAATGTACCAAAGTGTTTGTATATATGACAATCCTGAAGCTCGCCCTGCTTCTATTTGCCCTTTCTCAATCGATAATAAGCCGCTGCGAACAATCTCTGAAATCATCGCTGCCTCAAAAATTGTTAAAGCAACAATCGCTGCTGTTTTAATCTCTAATTTCAACCCAGCTTCTGGAAGTGCAAAATAAGTAAAGAAAATAATTAAAAGCAATGGTAAGTTACGAATTATTTCAACAATGACGGCGAATATTTGCGATAGAATCGGTATTTTCGTATATCGTACTGTTCCCACTATACTACCGATAAGAAAACTAAGGAAAATAGAAATAATGGCGATTTCTAATGTGACAAGTAATCCTTTTAATAGGAAAACAATATGATCTCCAGTATAAGCTCCTTGAAAATCCATCTATACCGCTCCTTTCGCCAAGCGTTTTTCCAAGTAACGCACAAGCATGCTAAGCGGTACAGTTAAAAGTAAGTAAAACATCCCAACAAATATATACACATCAAATGTGACAAATGTTCTCGTTGAAATTAAATCTCCTTGATACATTAAATCTGCTCCGGCAATAATTCCAAGAATCGAAGAGTTTTTTACTAAATTAAGAAATTGGTTGCCTAGCGGCGGAATGACGATTTTAATAGCTTGTGGTAACACAACATAATACATCGCTTGTACGTATGTTAAACCAGAAGAACGTGCTGCTTCCATCTGTCCTTTTGCAACAGATAAAATTCCGGCTCGAATCGCTTCTGCAATAAAAGACGCTGTATATATAGTAAGCGCTGCTGTTCCTGCAACAAACCCACTTAATGTAACACCAACGACTGGAAAGGCAAAATAAAAGGCGAATGCAATTAAAACGATGGGGATATTTCGAACAAATTCTACATACGCTGTACCAATCCAATTTAACGCTCGAATTGGCGTAATTCGCATAACGGCTATAATAACACCGAGAAGAAAACTACCAATCAAGGCAATTACACTGGACAATAACGTATATTTAAATCCCTCCAAATACAAATCTATGTTATTTGTCAAAATTGAAAAGTCAGGCAAACTTCCACCCTCTTTCTTTATAAGAAGAGGATGAGCCAACCTCATCCCTCTCCTCGCAATCTACTATTTTTCTGGCTTTTCCCCAATCCATTTCTCGTATAACTTGTCATATTCTCCATTTTCTTTTATTTCTTTTAACAAATCATTGATCTCTTTCGTTAAATCCGTTGCTCCTTTTTGAACGGCAATGCCGTATGGCTCATTCGTAAAGATCTTACCCACTACTTCATAATTCGCATCTTGTTTGGCCATTCCATATAAAATTGCATTATCAGTCGTTAAGACATCTCCCTGTCCCGCCTTTAATGCTGTAAATGCTTCACTATAATTTTCGAATTCTAATACGGTTGCCTCCGGTGCTTTTTGACGAACATTTTGTGTTGATGTGGATCCTTTTACCGCTAATACTTTTACCCCTTTTTTCACATCATCAATACTTTTAATATCGCTTCCTTTTTTCACAAGCAATGATTGACCTGCTTTAAAATATACATCTGAAAAATCCACTTCTTTTTTCCGTTCTTCTGTAATTGTCATTGTCGCAATAATCGCATCAATATCTCCATTTTTCAGCATTGGAATACGCGTTTTCGAAGTTACTTCTTTTAGTTCTAGTTTCTTCTCATCACCAAGAATCCTTTTTGCAAGTGCTTTTGCCATATCAACATCAAACCCTTCTACTTGCCCTGTTGAAGGGTTCTTTAATCCAAATAAATTAGTATCATTCTTTACACCAACTACTAACTTTCCGCGTTTCTTAATTTGTTCGACCACTCCGCCACTTGTACTTGTTTCTTTCGCCTCTTCTTGTTTATTTCCACATCCTGCAACAATCAAAGTAAATAAGCACACAAAAACAATAAGAGTGAACCATTTTTTCATCCTTTTCATCATGCTCCTCCTCTAATGATTGAATACTCTTCTTAAAAACAGTCTCGCTCTCTCCTGCTCTGGGTTCACAAAAAACGCTGCTGGTATTGTATCCTCAATAATCTGTCCCTCATCCATAAATAAAATTCGATCTGCTACCTCACGTGCAAATCCCATCTCGTGTGTGACAACAACCATTGTCATCCCTTCTTTCGCTAGCGCTTTCATAACATCCAGCACTTCCCCAATCATTTCTGGGTCAAGCGCAGACGTTGGCTCATCAAACAGCATAATTTCTGGTTGCATAGCTAGCCCTCTAGCGATTGCAACTCTTTGTTGTTGTCCACCGGATAATTCATGCGGATATACCCCTGCTTTTTCAGGTATCCCCACTTTTTCTAAATAAAACATGGCTGTTTTTTCAGCTTCTTCTTTAGAAATTTTATTTACCTTCATTGGTGCTAATGTAATATTTTGAAGCACCGTTTTATGTGGATATAAATAAAAATGCTGAAAAACCATTCCAATATTTCGGCGCAATTTATTCATATCTGTCTTGGCATTGTGCACTTCTGTATTTTGGACAATTAATTCCCCATCCGTAATTGCCTCTAACTGATTGATACACCTAAGTAGTGTACTTTTTCCTGATCCCGAAGGTCCTACAATAACAACTACTTCTCCTTTTTGAATTTGAATATTAATATTTTTTAAGACTTGAAAGTTACCATAATATTTATTTACATTACGAAACTCAATCAACATACTCCCCCCCTTCCCCTAACAAAGCATGTACATTCTTTTTATATTCAAAAGGATCCTAAAAAATAACTTTGCCCCATAAAAAAGTGCTACAACTCGGAATAAGAATGCAATTCTAGTAACGAAATGATTGTAGTAATTCAACAAAAATCAAGATTTCCTGCATTTGATCTTCAACAACCAAAAAAAGCAAAGGGATTTCCCTTTGCTGTCTCATTGCTATTCTTTTATGATACTTCTTCTTTCTTATCTTTTCCGTATTCATGCTCCCAGAAATCTGCATTTTTAATTCCAAGTTCTCGCGGATGAAATACGGGGTCTTTCCCTTCTTTCTTCTGCTTCTCATAATCTTTTAATGCTAGAATGGCTGGCTTTTGCAAACATAAAATCGCAATAATGTTAACCCACGCCATAATCCCTACACCAATATCCCCTAAAGCCCAAGCTGTCTCTGCCGTTTTGACACAACCATAAAATACAACTCCTAAGAAAATAAATTTTAGTAACATCAACATCCAAGGGCGATCTTTCTTACGATTTAAGTAGGCAATATTCGTTTCAGCGATATAATAATATGCCATTACTGTTGTAAATGCGAAGAATAGTAAGGAAATAGCAACGAAACCGTTTCCAAATCCAGGGAAGACAGATTCAACCGCAGCCTGCGTATAACCAGGTCCCGGCTGTGCACCATTTAATTTATTGACAATAAAATTTTTGCCACTCGCATCAAATACGTTATACATGCCTGTAATGATCATCATAAATGCAGTTGCAGAACAAACAAATAATGTATCAATATAAACAGCAAATGCTTGCACTAACCCTTGCTTAGCTGGATGTGAAACTTCCGCAGCAGCCGCAGCATGTGGCCCAGTTCCTTGCCCTGCTTCATTAGAATAAATTCCACGTTTTACTCCCCAAGAAATAGCTAAACCGATAATTCCACCAAATGCAGATTCTAAAGCAAATGCACTTTTTATAATTAACATAAATGCTTCTGGTAACTTTTCAATATTCATTACAATAATTGCACAAGCTACGAGAATATAACCAACTGCCATAAAAGGCACTACAACTTGCGCTACATTTACAATACGCTTTACTCCACCAAAGATAATAAGAGCGACTATTCCGACTAATATTACTCCAGATACAGATGTATTCACACCAAACGCTGTTTCTAAACTTAACGCAATACTATTTGCTTGCACACCAGGAAGAAGCAGCCCCGTTGCAAGAATAGTTGCTATAACAAACAATAACGCATACCATTTCAGTCCTAGCCCCTTCTCAATATAATAAGCGGGCCCGCCACGAAATTGTCCCTTATGTTTCGTTTTATATATTTGTGCAAGTGTCGATTCTATATAAGAAGATCCCGCACCTAAAAAGGCCACTGCCCACATCCAAAATATGGCTCCTGGACCCCCAAATGCAATCGCTGTTGCGACCCCAGCAATATTTCCCGTCCCCACGCGCCCTGATAAAGACAGTGCTAATGCTTGAAACGAAGAAACACCTGCTTCTGACTTTTCCCCCTGAAATGTAAGTTTCAACATTTCTCCAAAATGCCTGAGTTGTAAAAATCTCGTTCGAATAGAAAAATATAAACCTGCACCCAAACATAAATAAACAAGCGCAGAACTCCAAACAATATGATTTAACCATCCTACGAATGCTTCCACAATTCCCCCTCCTTTTTATAAAGAATATTCAGAATATATAAAAATTATAAACTCATCCTCAAATCATGACAATATTATTTTAATAAAGCAAGCATATTTTTGTATAAAAAAAACAAAGTATATCGCTTTTTCATATACTTTGTCTCTTCAAATTTGTATTATATATTCACAATTGGCTGTTCTTTCATAATTCTCTTATATAATGAATCAGATAATGTATGAAAATACTCCGGCATTTCTTTTCCTTTAAATTTCTTTTGAATTGTACCATATAAACCGATATCACGAAGTCTTAAAAATAGTGATAAAGATTCATACCATCTTTCCTCTAATTGATGTTCTAGCTCATACCCTGATCGTAATACTTTTAATTGATGGCGAGCAAATGCTGTTTTTTCTTCCATTGCCCCATTTATTACCATCGCTGAATAATAGAGAACCATCGCTATATCATGTATAAAATAATTATACGTAGCATCATCAAAATCAAAAATTGTTAATTTTGTTCCATCATAATGAAAATTCCCTTAATGAATATCGCCGTGTATAAGTCCAAAACTTTTCTTTTCTATCGGCAGTTTTTTTATATGATTAATTAATGTATTCGCAATCTGTTTCAACGGTTCATCCTCTAAATCTTCTATAATCGCTCTTTCATCTACCTCCCATGTCGTACGATGTCTTGTTTTAGGGTAATCCATTGTAAGGCGATGAATTTGTCCAATTGCTTTTCCCCATGCTTGAAACAAATCATCTCCCCAATGTATAGAGGCATCATCTTTTATCCTTTCCCCTTGTGCATATGAAAAAAGGGACGCATAAAAGGTTGTTCCATCTGTTGCTTGTATTCCTTCTACTAGTTTTCTAGTTTTTGAATTATGTGGTCCGGCAATATGCGCTCCATGTTCTTTTAAATATTGCAAAAACTCTAATTCAGCTTGGACTTGCACCTCAGACCGATGAGAAGAATGAGTCAATCTCAACACATAGGATCCTTTCTTTTCATCCTCCGCATGAAAAATATAATTTTCGAAATCTCCAAGTGGTTTTTTTTCTACTTTCACATGAAATAAACTTGCCGCTTCTTCTAAAATAGTATCATTAAAGACCTGTTCTACAGTTATTTCCATATGTACAATCCCTCCTTTATATGTACTATATTGAATTCGGCATAAATGTAAGAAATACTCCCACAAAGTGAAACTTTAATGAACCCTCACCAATCGGGCTACCCTAAAATAGCGAGATAAATTTTTCATATTTTTCTTTTCATTCTAAAAAACATGTAGTATACTAGCTTCAAAATCAGAGGAGAAAGGGAGCAAAGAACTATGTTTACTTATAAATCTGTAGTTACATTTGCACAAAAACATCATCATCATACGTAAACCCTTGAAACCTAGCGGAAAAAATGACGCGTAGGTACAAGGGTTATTCCCGTTGTACCTACACTTTGCTAAAGAGCCATGTAGGTATTTTTTATCTACATGGCTCTTTTTTGTTTATAAAAAGCTAGTAAAAGATGATGAATAAGCAAAACTACTACAAAGGAGATCATAAATATGGAAACGAGAAAATGGGGTTTATGGATTTTAACAGCATTCGTAGTTGGGAATATGGTCGGAGGAGGCGTATTTATGCTACCGGCAAATTTAGCACAAGTATCAGGTCCCTTAGGTTCTACACTCGCTTGGAGTATTACAGGACTTGGTGTATTTACGATTGCACTTGTATTTGGAAATCTTTCCGTACGTAAACCAGAATTAAAGGCGGGCCCACAAAGTTATGCACAAGCCATGTTCCCTTCACCAAAAATCGGGAAAGTGGCTGGTTATAGCATGGCATGGGGATATTGGGCGGCAAATTGGGCAGCGACTGCTTCCGTCATTATTTCGTTTGCAGGATATTTATCTACGTTTTTCCCGATTTTACAAAGCAAGCAAATTCTCTTTTCCATAAGCGGCTCTTCATTGGAGCTTGGAAAAGGATTAACATTCGCGGTATGTAGCATTATGCTGTGGGGTATTCAATATATTCTATCTCAAAATATTGATCGAGCAGGCAATATGAATCTTGTAGCAACCATTGCTAAGATTATTGGATTTACGATGTTTATTGTGATTACATTATTTATTTTTAACGTCTCTAATTTGGGTGATGGACAAACTTTTATGAGTGAATCTGGAACATCAATTCCATTAGGTGGACAAGTCAATTCTGCTGCTATCGCTACACTTTGGGCCTTTATTGGAATCGAGTCAGCTGTTATGCTATCGAACCGAGCCAAATCACAGCGTGACGTAAAAAGAGCTACTATTTTAGGATTAATCATTGCTCTTCTTATTTATATGGCGATTACATTGCTAACAATGGGAGCTCTCCCGCAAGAAGTTTTGAAAGAGTCGCAAAAGCCGTTAGTAGATGCTCTAAACTTAGCCATTGGTAATCAAGGCGCTTACATTATGGCACTGCTTGCACTTATATCTCTATTCGGCTCTACTGTTGGTTGGATTGTTGTTAGTTCTGAGGTACCTTATCAAGCAGCAAAGAATGGACTTTTCCCAAAATTCTTTGGAAGAACAAATCAAAAAGGAAGTCCCTCAAAAGCGCTTCTCATTACAAATATTATGACACAAATTTTCTTATTTTCTACGATTTCTGGTACGGTTTCAGAAGCTTATCATTTCGCCATTGTCGTTGCCACTTTAGCCTATTTAATCCCATATCTTGTTTCTACACTATATCAACTAAAACTCGTTATAACGGGCGAAACATATGAGATACAAACTGGTTCTCGTATAAAAGATGGAATCATCACCTTACTGGCATTCTTTTATTCCACTTGGGTTATTAAAACAGGAACAGCAGACTTAACAACATTTTTCTTAGGAATTGGGTTATTTGTATTAGGCCTTATTCTTTATCCAATTTTAATGAAGAATTCACCGCCCCTTATTTCTGAACACCGAAATAACAAAGCAAGCTAACAAAAAGAAGCGGGAAATAACCATTTTTTTGGTTTACTCACCGCTTCTTTTCTCTTAATGACTTTTATAGTGTTCTACATAAGGCGAGATCGAATCCTCCCATTCCTAACATAACAAGAATGAAATAACACGCTCCCAAAAATAACCATTAAATGCACCGACGAAACTTGAATCACCGTTGTCTTCATTCCCACTGATTAAAAAACGATTAAGAGCCTCTTTTGCTTATCGATTTTATATGTAAGAAAGAATAAATGAAAGGTATAAATAGGAAAAGTCACTTCGTTCAGCTATTATGTATATTTACTACTAAAAAAATAATCTATTCAAATTCGATTGCTTCTTTGTTTTATAATGCCCGCTTCCTCCCTTCTCTTTCCTTTGCATACCATAAAAAAACACGTTATCATAAGATATATTGTTTTATTTTATGAAAATAATGTTAGGTGGGAAACACATGTTAGAACAATTGCATATACATGCTGATTTAAAGCAGCTACTAGCGGCAATTCATGAAAAAAATAAGCAAGCAGCTGGTGAAAATAAACATTTAATTGGAACAAAAGTGTATAAAGCGGCTGATAATAGCATTCTTGAAGATGCTATTACAGCTCTTTTACTTGGAAAAAATATTCTATTAAAAGGACCAACTGGTAGTGGAAAAACTGTACTAGCAGAGACGCTTTCTTCCTTATTTCAAAAGCCAATGCATAGCATTAACTGCTCTGTTGACCTAGATGTAGAAGGGATTTTAGGATACAACACACTACAGACAAAAGATGGTGCTTCTGAAGTTACCTTTATTGATGGTCCCCTTATGAAAGCAATGAAGAATGGTCATTTCCTATACATTGATGAAATTAACATGGCGAAACCTGAAACACTTCCCCTTCTTCATGGTGCATTAGATTATCGTAAAATGATTACAAACCCATTTACACAGCAAGTTGTACATGGAGATGAAGAATATCGTGTAATCGCAGCTATTAATGAAGGTTATGTTGGAACAAGCGAATTAAATGAAGCTTTAAAAAACCGCTTCGTTATCATTGAAGTTCCTTATATTCAAGGTGAAACATTAAAAGAATTATTATTATCTGATTCAAAGTTAAAAGATATGGCAACTATTGAAAAGTTTGTTGCATTTGCAAGTGACCTTATGCCTCTTGCTCGTGACGGTCGTGTAAGTGAAGAAGCAGCAAGTATTCGCGGTATTCTTGATGCATGTGATTTAAGTGTATATATCCCCGTTATGCGTGCAATCGAACGAAGCATCATTGCAAAACTAAGTGATGAAACAGAACAAATGACTGTCCGTGAATTAGCGGAGAGCTACTTCTTTGAGGGATAATTCATGAGACAAATTTTTAGTGACAAAAAAATTGATGCGTCGCTGTTTCTTCAAATGGAAAACTTAATGTATGCCCTTCTAAAAGAAGATGATGCTTACTTAGAATATGGCTATAAAGCATACTATGATGAAGTTGAACAAAAAGTTGTCATCAGTCATTTTTGGGATGATCGCAAAGAAGACGATATGATAGTCGGCTTAAAAAGCGAAGTATTTTTAAAGGCACTTGGCAATAAGCATTATTCCGATATGAGATTAATTCGATCTTACGCTATCGAATTACAAGAGTCTTCTCTTACAAAATTTCTAACACAATTGTTTATTCTACTGGAAGACTTACGCATTGAAGAGATTGTAAAAGATTTACGCCCTGGTACGAAGTATATTTTCAAAAGACGTAAAGAAATGTACCGTAATTATTTCAGTTCACAAAATGAAATAAATCGCGTTCGTAACTATCAAGCTGATCGTCTTTTCTGCTTATGCTATCTCTCACTCACAAGCGATAAATACGAAATGTTTCACAATGAGTACTTTGAACAAATTGAAACGTTGTTACACGATGTATTCCAAGCTCGTAATACAGAAGATATTATGTATATTGTGGAGAAAATTCGTTATCGTTTAGAAGGATTTCTTGAAAGTGATATGATTAACACCTACTTTGGGCATGCCCCTCTCTATTTATCTGTTATTGCTGATGAAAAAGATGGACATCCTGAAGACTTAGCAAATGATGATATTCAAATTGTCGATGACAATGAAAATAAAAGTAAAATAAATGAAAGCTTTTCTACATGGCATCGAGAAAACAAAAATAATGAAAATGAAAATTTCTTACGCTTTGAATTAGAAAGTGGAACAAAAACGAATATGATGGGTGATACAGCTCGTGAATCTGAAGATGGCGATCAAGCGCTCGGCTCCGTACAAGGAACTTCACAAAAGAGTACACAGTCCAACTTTGATGGAGCTGATGCTGAAGATGCGAGAGCGTCGCATGCTTCTAGCCAGCATGAAGGCACATACGGTAAATATAACGTCGGTGCTTCTCATACATTTAAAGAATCCCGCAAGCCAAACCATGATGAAAAGAAAGACTATCAGGCCATCAAGTCGATTATCAATAAAGATGTGAAAGAATTAAAGAAAATTATTGAGAAAACGATTGAAAATAAAACAAATGCAAATAGTGATAAATATTATGGAAGACTTCATAAAAAGTTTTTACGTATTTATACCGAAAAACAGCCGCGAATGTTTTATAAAAAAGGACAAGAATCTCAAGAACTTGATGTAGCCTTTCAACTGCTCGTTGATTGCTCTGGTTCTATGTATAATAAAATGCAAGAAACAAAGAAAAGTGTTGTGTTATTCCATGAAGCATTAAAATCATTAAAAATCCCACACGCCATCAGCGGCTTTTGGGAAGATGCTTCAAGCGCTACCCCAGAAAACAAACCGAATGTCATTCATGAAGTTGTAACATACAAAAACTCAACACTTCCAAATGTTGGACCTGAAATTATGCAACTACGTGAAGAAGAAGACAATCGCGACGGTTACATTATTCGCATCGTTTCTGAAAAGCTCGCGAAAAGAACAGAAAAACATAAATTCTTACTCGTTTTTACAGACGGTGAACCTTCTGCACTAGATTATCAACAAGATGGTATTTTAGATACGCACGAAGCTGTTAAACTTGCTCGCAAAAACGGAATGGAAGTCATTGGTATCTTCATCGAAGAAGGCGAAGCAAAAGAAGCAACTTATCAATTGATGAAAAACATCTATAATCATCATTTCTTAATCGCCAATGATGCTGAAGATTTACGATTAAAAATCAAACCCTTATTGAAGAAATTACTACTGAAGACGATTGAATAGCAAACAGGGGCCGAACAGGGCCCCTGTTTTTAGTTGTGATTTATCGAACGAGCAATCCCCTGAAGCTAGCACCAAACAAAGCAGTCTAGATAAGAATACGGTAAAGTCCATATAACGAGAAACGTTATTTCTTTCCTAAACTACATTTAGGTATGATGACAAAAAAGAGCCAATCCATTCGAATCGGCTCTCTTCATTAACTCAGTACTAACTCATCTGTTAACTTTTTTTTTAATTTTGCTAGCATATCTGCTGTCATTTTATCTAAGTCATACTCCGCTTTAAAACCCCACTCTTCTTTTGCTGCCGTTGCATCAATTGAGTTTGGCCAACTATTAGCAATTGCTTGGCGAGCTGGATCTACTGCATAATCCATTGTAAATGTTGGAATGTGTTTGCGAATTGCTGCAGCAATCTGTTCTGGCTCGAAGCTCATTGCTGTAATATTGAAAGCATTGCGATGTACGAGTTTACTTGGATCAGCTTCCATTAATGAAATAATTGCTTGCAAAGCATCGGGCATATACATCATATCCATGTATGTTTCTTCTGCGATGTAGGAGGTGTATGCACCTTTTTTAATTGCATCATAATAAATTTCCACCGCATAATCAGTTGTACCGCCTCCTGGAGGAGCTACATAAGAGATTAAACCTGGGAAACGTACCCCGCGCGTATCAACACCAAATTTATGATAATAGTAATCGCACAATAATTCTCCTGCTACTTTGTTTACCCCATACATTGTAGTCGGACGCTGGATGGTGTCTTGCGGTGTAGCATCTTTTGGCGTTGTTGGACCAAATGCACCAATAGAACTTGGTGTAAAAAACTGACAATCTAGTTCCCGTGCTGCTTCTAGTGCATTGACAAGTCCGCCCATATTTAAATTCCAAGCAAACAGCGGATTCTTTTCTGCAGTTGCTGAAAGTAAAGCTGCTAAATGAATAATTGTATCTACTCCATTACGTTTTGCAATATCATGGAGTTTCTGACCATCTGTTACATCTAATTTTTCAAACGGACCAGATTTGACTACTTCACTGTCTTTTTCACGAATATCAGTTGCAATAACGTTTGATGTGCCGTATACATCACGAAGTTTCATGACAAGTTCAGAACCAATTTGCCCTAAAGAACCGGTTACTAAAATTTTTTTCATTTTCCCCACTCCTCATTTGCAAGCTTTCAAAAGATGTAAAAGTGTTAAATAATCCCCATTTCTTTTCCTACTTTTTCATACGTACGAATTGCTTCATCAAGCATTTCTTTCGTATGAGCTGCTGTTGGCATATTACGAACACGCCCTGTTCCTCTTGGTACAGTTGGGAACACGATAGATTTTGCATATACACCTTCTTCATTTAAACGTTTACTGAACTCTTGCGTTAACACTTCATCACCAATAATACATGGTGTAATTGGCGTTTCACTGTCCCCAATATTAAAGCCAAGATCTTTTAACCCTTGTTTTAAATAGCGACCATTTTCCCATAAACGATCATGCAGCTCCGTACTTTCCATTAAAATCTCGATAGATTTCTTGCAAGCCGCCGCATCAGCTGGTGTTAAAGCTGTAGAAAATAAGAATGGGCGTGAACGCACTTTTAACCAATCGATTAAGTTTTGCTTCCCTGCTACATATCCACCAATTACCCCAATTGCTTTTGATAGTGTACCAATTTGGAAATCTACTTTATCTGAAAGACCGAAATGCTTAACAGTACCTGCACCTTTTCCGAGCACTCCTGAACCATGTGCATCATCTACATATGTCATTAAATCTAATTCTTCAGCGATTTTAACGATTTCTGGTAATTTTGCAATATCACCATCCATTGAGAAAACACCATCTGTAATAACCATTAATTTGTTGTAAAGCCCTGATTCTTTGGCTTCGATTGCTTTTTTGCGTAAATCTTCCATATCAGAATGTTTATAAACGATTATTTTTGCTTTTGATAAACGAGATCCATCAATAATAGATGCATGGTTTAACTCATCAGAAAGAATAGCATCATGTTTATCCATTACAGCTGAAATTGCTGCCATGTTACAGTTAAATCCTGATTGATATGCAATCGCTGCTTCTGTATGTTTAAACTTTGCAATTGTTTCTTCTAATTTGATATGCAAGTCAAGTGTACCGTTAATCGTGCGAACTGCCCCCGCACCAACACCATACTTATGGATTGCACCAATTGCCGCTTCTTGCAGACGATTATCTGTTGCTAAGCCAAGATAGTTATTTGAAGATAAGTTAATATATTCTTTCCCGCCAATTGTAATCATTGGTCCATTTGGACTTTCTAGCGGATCAATTACGTTATAAAGTCCCTTTGCTTTCAAATCTTCTAAATTTTCTTCTAAAAATTTTGCAAGTGTTTTACTAGACATTGTGAAGCCTCCCATCATTCATGTAAGCGGATTATTATCTCAATAATGCCAATACTCCCTCTATTAGCTTAACACGTTTTTTAATCTTATTATAGAAAAATAACATAAAGAAAACGCTTACATAATGTAATTATATATGATGCAACCAAAGAAATCTATCACTTGCTTTTAAAGTTTGATAGAAGAAACAAAATATGTAAAGGGAATGAGAACATGGCATTTATAGAATCTGAAGCGTATAATGAAGACTCTTTTTCAAACAATATATGAAGCGGAAATATCGACAAGATAACTCAAATGATATGATTGAAAACCCTGCCTTGTTACAACTTATCTGTGATGTAAAAGAAAAAATAATTCTTGATTTAGAATGTGGTGATACTCAGTTACGTACAGAGTTATTTCAAAAAGAATGCGCGACCTATATAGGAATTCAAAATAGAAACAACCTCTCCTCGGAAATTGTTTTTATTTTGAATTCCCGGAAATGTCACATTATTTTTTTGTATTTTTATACTTCATATGTTATATTGTAAAAATAAGTAGAATGCAATTTCTTTATATCAGAAAAATTGATTACTCTAAATTTTCCAACTTATCATTATTTTATTTTCTTTGAGAATTTAAATGTTACATTTGAAAACGCTTATTAAGCAAATTTAAGGAGAAAATATGCTAGTGGATGAAGTTAAATGAGTTATTTCAAAAATTTTCTTTCTATTCCCATATAATTCTATTGACTTCTAAATATTTTTTAAATTAAAATGATTACATAAATATCCGTTATGTAAGATTAGGGGGACAACAAAATGGATGCAGCTTTAAAATTAGAAAAAGCTAAAGAACAGCAAACACCAAAGAAACACCCACCAGGATTATATTTATTGTTCTTTACAGAAGCTTGGGAAAGATTTAGTTATTATGGCATGCGTGGACTTTTAGTTCTTTACTTAACAACAGCTGCCATTAGCGGTGGTCTAGGGCTTGATAAAGGTTTCGCAGTGCAATTATACGGAATTTTTACCGCATTCGTATATTTTACACCAATTGCCGGTGGATGGTTAACAGACCACTTTATTACAAGACGTCATGCCATTACCGTTGGTGGTATTATTATGGCACTTGGTAACTTTGTATTATTTTCCATGAATACAAAAACCGGACTCTTTTTAGGACTAATATTATTAATTATTGGTAACGGATTTTTCAAGCCAAATATTTCTACATTATTAGGTGAACTATACGGCGAAAACGATTCACGTCGTGACAGCGCCTTTACTATCTTCTACATGGGTATCAACGTAGGTGCTTTTTTCGCACCGCTTATTTGCGGATACTTAGCTGAAGATTTCTTCAAGACAAATGTTGATGGCGTTATGGTAATGGGTTACAAATACGGGTTCCTTGCAGCTTGTATCGGTATGATTATTGGCCAAGTTGTCTTTAACTTACTAGCTCCACGTTACCTCGGTAACGCTGGAACAACTGTCGTTGGAAAAACAGCAAAAAATAAAGATACGAAAGCAATTGAGAAAAAACCTTTAACGAAACAAGAGAAAAAGCGCACTTGGGCAATTGTTATTTTAACTTGCTTCGTTGTATTCTTCTGGGCAGGTTTTGAACAAGCTGGTAGTTCTTTTACTCTTTATACAAATAAATTTGTTGATCGTACTATTTTTGGTTGGGAAGTTCCAACATCTTGGTTCCAATCTGTTAACCCAGCATTTATCGTACTATTAGCACCATTTGTATCAGCCTTATGGGTTAAGTTATCTAAATCTAAACGTGGTGATTTAAAAGTCCCAACAAAAATGGCTCTTGGAATGATTTTATTAGGAATTGGCTATCTTGTACTCACATTGGCAGTTTTAAAAACAGGCAGTGACGAAGCTCATATTACTGTAAAGGCTAATTTACTATTTATTGTTATCACATATATGTTCCATACGCTAGGTGAACTATTCTTATCACCTATTGGATTATCAATGGTAAGTGCGATTGCACCTGTGAAATTAGCTTCCCTATTAATGGGTGTATGGTTAGCAGGTACTGGTATTGCAAACTATATTGCTGGGGCATTAGCAGCATTCACGCAATCTCTAGGATACTTAGAAGTATTCGCAAGTATTGGTATGATCGTAATTGTACTTGGCTTAATACTTCTCATGTTCTCGAAAAAAATTGCACATATGATGGAATAGTAAAAAAGACTCTCAAACTTGAGAGTCTTTTTTACTCCAAGAACGAATCTGTTTCTGCCTATATATTATGAATCCTTACATCGCTAAAAAAAGACGTGCGTTTGCAACATCATGCTTTTTTATTTTTCTTCTAACGCTGTAATATCAACCTCTACTGTTTCATGTGGTGCCGTTATATCATGAACTTGTGCAATTCCACGTCCTTCATCACAACTCTCAATCCAAACTGGTACACCTTGATAGGTAACATCTATTTGGCTCGAGGACGATAAAATTTGTTTTACCCGTTTTACATCCATTATGTATTCCTCCTTTTACAAAATACACTCCTCTCTATCTTTCCATATTTTTTTGAATGTATTCCATAAAAAAAGACGTATATTTCTATACGTCTTTCCTAAATATTGAAATTTTATGAAAATAATGTCTTTACCACTTTGCTTACTTTATCATTATGCACTTGGTAATATACTTCTAAACCTCGTCTTTCAAAACGAACAACCTTGTTTTGTTTTAGTTTCGTTAAATGTTGTGAAACAGTTGATTGCGGAATTTCTAATACTTCCTGCAATTGTGTTACATTGCACGTTCCACGTTGCATAAGTTCCATTACTAAGCGCAAACGTAATGGATGAGCTAAAGCTCGTAACATTTGAACATCTTCTTCTAAAATACGACAATCAAATTGATTTTGATTCATAAAGTTCCCCTCATTTTTTCATTTTATTTTCTCTTTATTTATTTATATACTTGTTTTTATATTTCCTGTTACGACACAACTTTATCAACCTAAACGGTAAAATTATTTTCCTCCTTTTTAATCAACACAAAATACAAAAAACTCGCTGATTTTGAATATTATACTATATGATATAGAAAAAATGCAAAATATTTAAAGCTGAATACATTGCTTCTAAACGTTGATTTATCAACGTTTTTATTATATTTTCTCTCTCTACTTCCTTCTGTAATGGTATTGTAAAATACTGTTCTCAAATGATATATCCTTGTAAAGTTATTTGCCCCTTAGTAATCAGTTTGTTACGATAGAAAGAGTGAATTTTTGGTAAAAGAGCTGATTTCTAATAAAAAATGAATGATTGTCGCTGTACTTAGTATTGCACTTGTTTGGACGATTATCCATAATCTTATACCAATGGAACAAAATTCTCATTTACAAACAGTAGATGGGGATGAAATATCCTTGTCCGACTATAAAGGAAAAAAGTGATCTTGAATTTTGGAGCAAGCTGTGTGGGCCATGTAAAATCAAAACACCTAATATAGGAAAATTCTACTAATACTCAAAAATAGATGAAATTGAAATAGTTGCTGTAAACGCAAATCCTTTTGAAAAAGCCCCTAACTATGTAAAACAATTTCTTTAAGAGAATGATTTACTTTTCCTGTTTGACTTGATACAAAAGGACAAGCGAATACAACTTATCAAATTGCTAGTATTCCACCCTCCTTTATTCTAGCCAAAAAGGTATCATTCATTTTAAACATGTTGGACCTATGACATACGAAAAGATGAAGGAATATATGGAAAGGTGATCATTTTAAACTGTCTATTTTTCTTTTCTATTATTTATGAATAAAATATTGATAGAGTGCTCAAAATATATGAGCACTCATTTTGTCAGATTTATGAACAAAATGTAAGGTTTTGTTCATAAATAACACTATTGTGGAATAATTATACTTTTTCACGTTGACAATAGTGTTGAACAGGATTATACTTAACAATGTAATTTGATTGTGAATTATTTCACAAATAATGTGAATAACTTCACATAATATAGATAGGAGTTGTTATTCTCATGAATACTTGGACACAAATTTATGATCCACTAAACAACATTTGGCTTTCTGCACTAATAGCAGCTTTACCAATTTTTTGTTTCATCATTTGTTTAACGGGATTCAAAATGAAAGGTTATATCTCTGGTCTTTACAGTGTAATTGTTGCTGTTATTATTGCCATCTTTGTGTATAAAATGCCCACAACTGCAGCTGTGGCATCAGCAGGATTCGGTATTTTATCTGGATTTTATCCAATTTGTACAATTGTTATCGCAGCAATTTTCCTTTACAAAATAACTGTAAAAACTGAACAATTTAATGTTATTCGTGATAGTATTTCAAGTATCACAAGTGATCAACGCTTACAGGTATTATTAATCGCTTATTCTTTCGGTGCTTTCTTAGAAGGTGCAGCTGGATTTGGAGTTCCGGTTGCTATTACAGCTGCATTACTTGTTGGTATGGGCTTCAATCCATTAAAAGCAGCAGGTATTTGTTTAGTAGCTAACATCGCTGGTGGCGCAATGGGAGCAATGGGTATTCCAGTTACAGTACCAGCACAATTAACTCAACTTGATGCATTAACTGTCGGTCGTCACACTGTTACGATTCTACCATTTATTAGTATTATTTTACCGTTCTTACTTGTTGCAATGGTTGATGGTTTTAAGGGCATTAAAGAAACATGGCAAGGTATTCTTGTTAGCGGTGTTTCATTTGCCATTACTCAATTTACTGTAACATATTTCTTAGGCGCTGAACTTACTGATATTTTCGCAGCAGTTGTAAGTATGGTTGCTCTTACATTATTTTTACGAGTTTGGCAGCCAAAATCTTCTGCTAAAGAAGAAAAACAAGAAGAGAAACAATCTCATACATTCAATCAAATTTTATATGCTTGGTCTCCATTTGTATTCTTAACTGCATTTGTAACAATTTTTAATTTAAAACCAATTAAAGCTTTATTCGCTCCAAAAGGTGCACTTGAGAGCTTAGTATTCAATATTCAATTCCCTGGTCTTCATAATCAAGTTATAAAAACTGCACCGATCACAAAAGCAGATACACCTTTTGCAGGTATTTTTAAACTAGATGTATTCTCATCTACAACTACTGCCATTGTATTAGCGATTATTGTTTCACTTATCCTATATCGTGTAAATGGCAAAATGATTAAAGAACTTATAATTGAAACACTTAAAGAATTAAAAGCTCCAGTTTATACAATTTGTAGCGTTATCGCTTTAGCTTATGTTGAGAATTACTCTGGGATGTCATCTACACTTGGATTAGCATTCTCTTCTACTGGAAATGTATTCCCAATTCTTTCTCCAATCTTAGGATGGATTGGCGTATTCATTACAGGTTCAGTTGTGTCAAGTGGTTCATTATTCGCACCACTTCAAGCAGTAACTGCAGCTCAGTTGGATATTGTACCATCTACACTTGTTGCGTTAAATGTAGTCGGTGGAACAATGGCAAAAATGGTTTCGCCACAATCTGTAGCAGTTGCTTGTGCAGCAGTTGGATTAGTTGGTAAAGAGTCTGCACTATTTAAAGTAGCAATGAAATATAGCTTAATCTTCTTAGCTATCATTAGCTTACTTCAACTTAACTCCATATTCCATATTTTTTAACATAAAAGGCTGATGACTCGTTCATCAGCCTTTTATGTCTCGTTGTTATATTATCTTTTGCTAAATAAAAAATCTTGATACGAACGTATCAAGATTTTTTATTTTTAAGTAATGATGCTCCGGCTATTTCAGGATGTGTCATTTCATATGGATCCAAAATAATATCCAGTTCTTCTTCTGTTAAAACACCATGTTCTAGGCAAAGTTCTCGAACTGATTTTCCTGTTGCGATTGCTTCACGAGCAATGCGAGAAGCAGCTTCATATCCAATATGAGGATTGACTGCTGTAATAATCCCAACACTTCGTTCCACATATTCTTTCAATAGTTCTTCATTCGCCGTAATACCTTCAATGCAATATTCACGGAATACACGAAATGCATTATTCATAATACTAATAGATTGGATTAAATTAAATACGAGAACTGGCTCCATTACATTTAATTCTAATTGCCCTGCTTCAGATGCTAAACAAATCGTATGGTCGTTCCCAATCACTTGGAAGGCAACTTGATTAATCACTTCAGCCATAACCGGATTAACTTTCCCAGGCATAATAGATGAACCTGGCTGACGAGCTGGCAATTGAATCTCTGCTAATCCAACTCTTGGACCAGAAGCCATAATACGTAAGTCATTTGCAATCTTAGACATATTCATCATACATACTTTAAGCGCTGCGGATACTTCTGTATATGCATCCGTATTTTGCGTTGCATCTACTAAATGCTCCGCTCCTACAAGTGGAAAACCACTTAATTCTCGTAAATGCTTTACAACTTGTTCAATATACATTGGATTTGCATTTAATCCTGTGCCAACAGCTGTTGCGCCCATATTAACTTCATATAAATGCTGACGAGATTGTTTAATTCTTTTTATATCACGTTCTAATACACGACTATATGCGCTAAATTCTTGTCCAAGTCGAATAGGAACAGCATCTTGTAAGTGCGTACGTCCCATTTTAATGACATGATCAAATTCTTTCGCTTTCTTTATAAATGCACGATGAAGCTCTTCCATCGTAATAAGAAGCTCCTCTAACATCATTAAAGTTGCAATATGAATTCCTGTTGGAAATGCATCATTTGTGGATTGTGCCATATTGACATGTGTATTCGGACTAATTTTTGCATAATCCCCTTTTTCATATCCCATCCGTTCTAATGCACGATTTGCAATTACTTCATTCGCATTCATGTTAATGGAAGTTCCAGCCCCACCTTGAATAGGATCGACAATAAATTGATCATGAAGTTTACCATCCATAATTTCCTGAGCTGCTGCTGCAATTTCCTTACCAATGTTCTCTGGTAAATAACCTGTTTCCACATTGGCAAGCGCTGCCGCTTTCTTTACAATCGCCATTGCAGTGATGAGTGAATCATGTATACGATATCCTGTAATTGGAAAGTTTTCCACAGCACGTAAAGTTTGGACTCCATAATAAGCTTCATTTGGTACTTCTTTCTCACCTAAGAAATCTTTTTCTATCCGTATGTCTTTTGTCGCTATCATATTTATCACCTATGCTTTTCGTTGTATATCTTTAAAGTTTTAGCATTGTTTCTATGAAAACATCATTTTCATAGAAACATTTCCATCTCCATCCACTATATAGCACCTTCTTTGAAAGCGCAAACATTATGTTTTTTATCCCGCTATTTTAGGGCAGCCCGATTGGTGAGGGCTCATAATCAGTAGGGGATGAAGCCCCCACTGATTAAAGTTTCACTTTATCTAATCCTTCCTCTCCTTAAACGCCCCTTTTTCTTCTTTTCTCATAATTTCTACTCGTTTTATTTGATGCATGTCTTTTTCCAGGACTTTGAATACTAATCCATTTGTTTCAATATAATCCCCTTCTGTAATCGTTTGTTTCTGCATCATAATCCAGCCACCGATTGTATCGACATCATTCGCTAATAGCTGTAGTCCAAATAAATCATTTACTTCGCTAATACGTACTTTTCCATCTACAATTTTCCATGTTTCACTTATGTGCTCTATTGGTGGATATTCATCCTCATCATACTCATCTCGAATTTCCCCAACAATTTCCTCTAGAATGTCTTCAAGAGTTACAATACCAGCCGTCCCGCCATACTCATCATATAAAACAGCCATTGGAATTCTTCGCTTTTGCATCTGTAACAACAAATCGTGAATCGGAATGTTTTCTAACACTTCAATGACAGGTCTTGTATACGGCGTAATAGAACATTCTTCCTCTCGTCCTCCATCCATATAGCGAATGAATAAATCTTTTACATTCACCATCCCAATAATTTCATCTTTATCTTCTCCAAATACGGGATATCTTGTATATTTTTCCTGTCTAATAATTTGAATATGCGTCTCAAATGGTTCATCTTCATATAATCCTACAATTTCCGTACGGGGAACCATAATCTCTTTCGCTAATCGATTGTCAAATTCAAAAATGTTATTTACATACTTAAATTCTGCTTGATTAATCTCCCCTCGCTCATAACTTTCCGATAAAATGAGACGCAATTCTTCCTCTGAATGTACCACATCATGTTCAGAAGCAGGTTGAAGTCCAAATATTCCTGTCACAAAGCGTGAAGACCCATTTAAAGCCCAAATAAAGGGGTACATAATCCGATAGAAATAAATAAGAGGCTGTGACAGTAACAAGCTAACTTTTTCTGCTTTTTGAATCGCAAACGTTTTTGGAGCCAGCTCTCCAGCAACGACGTGCAGAAATGTGATGACTGCAAATGCAATAATAAATGATACTGTACTTGCAGCTACTGATGAAATATTCATTCTCAAAAATAATGGCTCTAACATATGTTTAACTGTCGGTTCACCTAACCACCCTAATCCTAAAGCTGTAATTGTAATTCCAAGCTGACAAGCGGATAAGTATTCATCTAAATTCGAAGTGACTTTCTTCGCCGCTAATGCCCCTCGTCTTTTTTCGATTACAAGTTGATCGATACGACTACTTCTCACCTTTATAATAGCAAATTCAACGGCAACAAAAAAGGCTGTTAAAGCAATTAAAATAGCAACCATAAGTAATTTTAAAATTCCCACCAAAATCCTTTAGCTTTCTCGCTAAAGTTACACCTCCTTTTTAAAAGAAGTTTTCCTTTAGTTTCTTCATTTATTGAAAAGCAAATCTAGATAAAATTCCCCAATTTTCATTCCTCATATCATTCTAATGGAAGTAAATCTGGATTTTGGAAAAACAAAAATTTTTTCCCTGCTATTTCATCGACACATATCGGCTCTGTCTCTACTCCATATCGTTTTAAATGTGCAACCGCTGCTTATATATCCTTTAACAGCAAATATTAAAGGTTTAAGACCTGTTATCTCTGGGAAGCTTGGACGCTTTGGTGGATTTAAAAAAAATCATTTAATTTGCTATTCATTTCCTACACATAAATCGAATTTATAAGAATTCCTATCTTCTCTGTATAATTCATTTATTATTTAAAATCCTAAAATTTTTGTATAAAACTACTTAGATATCCCGAATTTAGAACAAATAATTGCACCGTAGTGAACCCTAGACATGTCCATTTTTCACACGTTCTTCTGGAAATCCATTGTAGAAACTTAACGAAGTTATATCGATATGGCAATAATCCCACTATTTATGATTACAGATTCTTTCTTGTTACAATAATGTATTCCTCATTTTTTGCACACAATAATACAAACGTAAATAGATACCTCATAAATAATCGCGATATCTATTTTTTATACATGTACAATCTCCTCTATTTAGCGTACAATATTTTTTATGTGTCTTATCTATATACGCTACTGAAGAATATATTGATTAATTTAAAGGAGAGCAACAAATGAAATTTGATTTAGAGAAAAATAGTAGAACCTCAAAGCAGCACGCTAAAAAAAGACGTCTACTTTGGTTCATTGTGATTCCATTACTCATCGTTACGCTTGGAAGTGGAAGCTACTTCTTCCATCTATATAGTAAAGCAAAATCTATTGTGAATAATGCTTACTTGGAATTAAACCGAGGCGATAAATCAAATAAGCGAGAAAAAGCCGTAAAACCTATGACAGATAATATTTCTGTTCTTATTATGGGAGTAGATGAGAGCGATATTCGCGAGAAAAATTACGGTAAAGCGACACGTACAGATGCGCTACTACTTGCTACAATTAATAAAAATGACAAGTCAGTCAAGCTTGTTAGTATCCCTCGGGATTCCCGTGTATATATTAAATCACGCCATAAAAAAGATAAAATTACACACGCCCATGTATTTGGTGGTGTTGATAGTACCATTGATACTGTCGAACGTTTTTTAAATGTTCCGGTTGATTACTATGTTAAATTTAACTTTACATCTTTTATCAAAATTGTCGATTCACTTGGTGGTATTACTGTGGACGTCCCAGTAGAATTTACAGAACAAAACAGTAAAGATGAAGCAGAAGCAATCCACCTCAAAAAAGGGCGTCAGCATTTAAATGGTGAAGAAGCACTTGCCTTAGCAAGAACTCGACATATTGATAGTGACTATATGCGCGGGCAGCGTCAACAGCTTGTTTTAGAAGCAATTGCTCAAAAAGCATTATCTATCAATTCTATTAACAAACTTGGCAGTTTATTAGATGCCGTTGATCGCGATTTAAAAACGAATTTAACTTTTGATGACATGATGACAATTACAAAGCATTCAATGGGCTCAGATTTAAAAATGGACAAGCTTCAAGTAAAAGGATCAGATAAATATATAGATGGTATTTATTACTATGTCCCTGATGAAAAGAGCGTTCAAAATATATCTGTTACTTTACAAAAACATCTAGAGGTTACGAATAAAAGTGAACATAAAAAATTATAATAAAAAGGCTGCTAGAACTTTTCTATGCAGCCTTTTTATTATAATTATCCTTCCCCATTCTTAATAGATAATAATTCCCAAAAATAGGTTATTATTACATAATTGTAACATTATTTATATAAAGATTACACTTTCATAAGAATAATAGTATACTGGTACATACATAATGCTATTTGCATCATTCTTATGTAAAAAACAGAATACATATCATGTTATCCATTCATTACTAAGGGGGAAAACAAATGAAACTGCACCAATTCCTTATTTGTTCTGCTATTACTGGTGGTATCTTACTTTGTGCAGGTGGAATCAGCGGCTATCAGTACATATCAAAACTAAATAAAGAACTAGATACTACTGCATTACCACATACTACATTTGAAGGGATTCCTCTGGATGGAAAAAATAAGCAAGATATTCAAAAAATTGTGCAACAGAAAGTAGAGGAATTAAATAAAAAATCACTCAACTATGTATTTGAAAACAATACACAAACATACACATGGAAAGATCTCGGTGTAGAATATAAAGAAAAAGATATCGTTGCGAATATTTTTAAAGAACAGCAAGGAAACATTATAGATCGTTATAACATGAGAAAAAAGGCGATACATGGTGAATTAAAACGCGAGTATAAGCTGAAGCCACAGTTAAACTCTACTGCTTATGAAGCCTTTATGGAGGATAAATATAATGAAACTTTAAAGAATCCTGTTAATGCTGAATTAAACATTTCAGGAACTACTGTAAATATTAGCGAAAGCCAGAACGGTGAAAAAATTGATAAAGAGCAATTAGCAATCTTAACAAAACAAGCCATTGCTGCAAATACACAAAACATCAAACTTCCTATTGCTTCTATCAAACCTGAACGTTCTACAGAAGATATACAAAATATGGGGATCAAACAAGTGATTGCAGAATATTCCACGCCTATGACTGGACGAAATGGAAGCCAGTCCTTTAATGTAAATAAATCTGCCAATACATTAAGCGGAGCAATTGTAGCACCAGATGAAACATTTAGTTTCAATGGACGTGTCGGAATTACAGATGCTGCACACGGCTATAAGTCAGCTGCTGTCTATTTACAAGGAAAGGTAGTTCAAAGTGCCGGGGGCGGTGTTTGTCAAGTAAGTAGTACTTTATATGGAGCTGTACTACGTGCAGATTTAGGAGTTGTTGCTCGTAGTAATCATTCTATGCCTGTTCACTATTTACCACTCGGACAAGATGCGGCTGTAGCTGATTACGGCCCTGACTTAAAATTTAAAAATAATACTGGGCATTATATTTATATTCAAGCATTCTCTGATGGTAACCGGATTACGACTCGTATTTTCGGTACGCCAACTGGTAAGAATGTGGAAGTTTCCTCCAAAGTCATCAGCAATACTGGAAATAAAATTACTGCCGTTACATACAAAAAAGTAACAAAAGATGGGCAAGTCATTTCAAATGGTCAAATTTCAAAAAGTGTATATAAAAAGGCGTGATTCATCACGCCTTTTTCGTATGCAACAATTGCATGAAGATCTCCAAATGATTTTTCGTTTCTTCTAAAGACCATATACGATTTCCATACTTGGCAGCTAATACACACCCTTCTTCCCACGCTTCATCCTCACATATATGTAATAGCTCCTCTTGTAAATTTTGAATATTTTCTTGTTCTTCTTGCTCCAAAAACTCTTTCATTGCCTCTGCTATTTCTTCTTCATGCACGCTCAATGTGCAATATGCTTTAAAAAAATATTGAAGTGTTGAATACATATTGCCCCTCCTTTTTTATTTATCTGATGGGTAGGAAGTAACTATTTTAAAACCTAATGATCCTGATTTATCTCTTGCGAGAACTGTAACTGTATTCATAAGTTTATCCTTTACACTCATATTCTTTTTTAATACCGTTTTTCCAACAGGGAATGAATGTTTTGTATGTAAGACAAGACGATTTTCTTTAGAGTTCTTTAACCACTTATCAATTTCCTGCTCATGTTGCTTTATACTATCTTTTACAGCTTTTGTAGCCGTTTCTTTATCATAATATGTACTTGCTGCAGATACTTTATCAGTACGCAAACGTTCCTGTAATTGTTCTTCTGTTTTACCGACATGTCTTTCTATCGTATGACCATTTTTCGGTGGTCCTTCCATTTCGTCTAAAATATTGTCACTCACTTTTTCGATGGATGCTGAGTTGTTTCCTTTTTGTTCTACTTTCTTTTGCTCTTTCCCAGCACATCCACTTAATATAAGAATCATTGCCAGTAAACTACTTAACAATATGTTGCCAAATCGTTTCATTCTATCACCTCTTCCATGATTATTATTGTAACTGCACGAAAAGTCAATTCATAAAAAAAACGTGTAGAATGATAAAATCCACACGTTTTTTTATGAATATCTATACAATATCATAACCTTGTTCTTCAATTGCATCTTTTAACTGCTGAACATTTACTTTCGTTTCATCATATGCAATTTCTACTGTACCTGCCTGTAACTCAACTACTACACGACTTACACCATTTATCTCTTGAAGGGTATTTGTTACAGCTGCTTTACAGTGATTACATGTCATTCCTTTTACATTTAATGTTACAGTCATTTTTATTTCCTCCTTCTATATCCTCTTGTATTTATAAAAATAAGAACTTTAGTTTCCATTCTATTTATATTTTAACACGTTTCAAACGAAGAGCATTTGTTACAACAGACACAGAGCTAAATGCCATCGCCGCACCAGCTACCCAAGGCTCTAACAGACCGCTTGCCGCAATTGGTATACCAATTGCATTATAAAACAGAGCCCAGAATAAATTTTGGCGAATATTTTTCATTGTTTTTGTACTTAGCTCAATTGCTTGCGGGATATGTTTTAAGTTCCCACCGACAAGAGTAACATCTGCTGCTTCGATTGCTACATCTGTTCCTGTTCCAATCGCCATCCCAATATCGGCTTTTGCTAAGGCTGGAGCATCATTCATCCCATCACCAACCATCGCCACTTGTTTCCCGTTATGCTGTAATTCCTCCACAATACGTGCTTTTTTCTCGGGTAACACTTCCGCATACACATGTTCAATTCCTACCTGTTTTGCAATTGCTTCTGCTGTTCGCTGATTGTCACCTGTTACCATGTATACATCGATTCCAGCAGATTTCATCTCATGAATCGCTTCTTTTGAACTTTCTTTAATTGTATCTGCTACAGAAATCATTCCTGCGAATTGATTTTCAATCGCTACAAGCATAACAGTTTTACCATCAGCTTCCTGAGCGGCCATGTGCTCTTCAAACTGACCTATATTCACACCATGCTCATTCATTAATTTTCGCGTTCCAATCACAATGGACTGTGCTTCAATCCTAGCTTCAATACCGTGTCCAGGTGCCGCCCGAAAATCCTCTACAGGTAAGAGTGTAATTCCTTGTTGTTTCCCGTACTCAACAATTGCAGCCGCTAATGGGTGTTCTGAAACATTTTCTGCTGAAGCGGCAAATGCGAGCATATTATCTTGCAAGCTTAATACATCTGTAACTTCTGGTTTTCCCTTTGTAACAGTACCAGTTTTGTCTAGTAACACAGCATTAATTTTATGTGTCGCTTCTAAATATTCTCCGCCTTTAAAAAGTATACCTGCCTCTGCGCCTTTTCCAGTTCCCACCATAATTGATGTTGGCGTAGCAAGACCAAGTGCACAAGGACAAGCAATTACTAATACAGCTATGGCGACTTCTAATGATTGTGGTAAATCATTAGGAGCAATAGCAAAATACCAAACAAGAAAAGCAACTATCGCAATCGCAACTACTATCGGAACGAAAATGCCAGAAATGATATCTGCCATGCGCTGAATTGGTGCTTTTGACCCTTGAGCTTCTTCAACGATTTTAATAATACTTGCAAGGGCAGTATCCTTCCCTATTTTTTCAGCACGCATTGTGAGAATACCATTTTTATTGATTGTCGCTCCTATTACAGCATCACCAACTTGTTTTTCAACCGGGATAGATTCACCTGTAATCATCGCTTCATCAACTGAGGATATACCTGATAATACAATACCATCCACAGGTATTTTCTCACCTGGTTTCACTATAATTGAATCGCCAATCACAACATTTTCTATAGGAATTAATATTTCATTTCCATCACGAATAACCAAGGCATCTTTCGCTTGTAAACTTAGTAATTTTGAAATAGCCTCTGTTGTTCTTCCTTTTGCAAGCGCCTCGAAATACTTACCAACAAGTATTAGTGTAATTAGCACCGCACTTGTTTCAAAGTAAAGCTGAGGTAAATAAGATGGTTCCTGTATTGTTTTGATCCCTTCGTATAAGCTATAAAAATATGCAGCCGATGTACCAAGTACAACAAGTACATCCATATTTGCACTTTTATTTCGCAATGCACGATATGCACCGCTATAAAAGTGTGCACCAATATAAAATTGTACCGGTGTTGCAAATAATAATTGCACCCATGGATTCATTAAAAAATGCGGCATTGGTATTCCCGTTTCAAACGGCAAATGTGCCACCATCGTATAAAGAAGGGGAAGTGACAATAAAATAGAAAGAAACAGTTGTTTTCTTTTCTTTTTTAGTTGCTCTTCTTTTTTCGTCGATCCAACGTCTTCTTGCAGTTTACCTTTATAGCCTAATTTCTTTATTTTATCGAGAATCGCTTCTATTGTAAGAAGACCATCTTTATAGACAATCGTTGCAGTGTTCATAGCTAAATTAACGGTAACTGTTTCAATTCCTTCCATTTTGCCGATTACTTTTTCAATTCGATTTGAACATGCAGCACATGTCATACCTTCAATATCAAAATTTACTTTTTTCGTTCGAACTTCATATCCTAATTTCTTAATACGATTTGTAATTGCTTCTATATTTTGTTCCTCTTCATCATATTGAACCGTCGCTTGTTCCATTGCTACATTCACATTCGCTTCCACACCATCTAGCTTATTTAATACTTTCTCAATCCGCGCGGAACAAGCTGAACATGTCATTCCATCAATACCAATTGTTATTTGTTTTGTTTTCCCCATACAGTTCGTCTCCTTTCTATTTCGAGAACTGTTTGTTGACTCTCATTAAAACTCTTTTATAAATACATCCCCATTTCCTTCTTGAACAGCTTTTTTATACAACGATTTGCATAACGTTCTAACAATGAAAAACGAACTTTATTTAACGTTGCTTTGCACTGCAGAAATTTGAATGAATACATCAATACAATAGCGATTATCTTCCATCATCTTTTGAATGCCCCTCACTTGGCCTTCAATTCTTTTTAAACGATTTACAACTTTTTCAATTTCTTCATCTGTTCTAGGTACCATCTTTTCTTGATTCACGCAATGGCCACCAACATACCCCCTCCCCTTATATATTATACCCGTAAGGGGTATAATGTTGCAAATTTTTAAAATAAAAACTATGTATTTTACAACAAATCCACCCTTGCCTATCTTCCTGAAATATGGTGTAATGCTAAAAAAGATAAAGGATCTATCACTATGGACGAACTTATTTACGATACATTAAAAGAGCATGATACCATCGCCATTCCACTTAGTATTCTATTTAATATCGTTATTAGCTTACTTGGACTCATCCCTAGCATATTTTTAACAGCGATTAATATACAATTATTCGGTCTACTAGATGGAACAATGATTTCAATCACAGGAGAAGCTTTAGGTGCAATTGTTTCATTTTATCTTTATCGTTTAGGATTACAAAAATTTACACACGATAAAATAAATGCTTATCCAAAGATAAAGCGGCTCCTTTACGTAAAAGGGAAAGAAGCATTTTTTCTTGTCTTATCATTTCGACTCGTTCCATTTATTCCATCAAGCATCATCACATTATTTGCTGCATTAGGAAAAATATCATTATTATCCTTCAGCATTGCAAGTACAATCGGAAAAATACCAGCATTGCTCATTGAAGTATATTCTGCATATCATGTTATGAATGGAACGAATGAAGCAAAATGGATTATAACAATTGCTAGTTGCATCGGAATCATATATATATGGAGGAAATGGAAGAAAAAATAAAAAGGAGCATATCGCTCCTTTTTATTTTTTCTTATTTTACTCCAACTGCGTCATATGATTGTTTTACCGCTGTTACCTCTGCAGAATTTGCGCCGTATAAATCAGCTGCTGCTTGTACTAAACCAGCACGAGCTTGACTAAATGTAGTCGATTGCGTGAAATATTGCGTATTTGCACGATAGTAAATTGCTCCTACTTTATCCTTGCCAATACCATTCACTGTCACTCCATAATGTGTGCCACCATTTGCTAATAAATAAGCCGCTTTGTTAATAATTCCGCTGTTTGTATGAACTCCACCATTATCACCAGAACCAGTGTAGCGTTTCGAATAATGATCTGGATCACCATACTTTGTCGGATCACTCATAGAGCGAAGTGCATCTCCGGCTTTTCCAGGTGTATAAATATCTTCTCCAATTTCCCAATCTGGATTACGATTATCATAGTATTCTACCAATGTACCAAAAATATCAGAAATCGCTTCGTTTAATGCACCCGACTCATATTGATAGATTAAATTCGAACTATATTCTGTCACAGCATGTGTCAATTCATGCCCAATTACATCAATTCCACCAGATAACGAAGTAAATGTTACTCCATCACCATCTCCATATACCATTTGCGAACCATTCCAGAAAGCATTATTATAATTACTTCCATAATGAACTGTTGATTTTAGCGCAGCTCCTGCATCGTTAATAGAATTTCGATTAAACGTATTTTTATAGTAATCATATGTGACGCCCGCATAATAATGAGCATCTACTGCTGCTGCATCATACTTTGCATGAAATGCATTATCAACATCTGCCCATAACGTTCCTGGTAAAGAAGAACGATTTTTCGCATCATATGTGAAAATTTGCGCCCCTCTCGTATTATCTTGTAAATAATACGTAGATCCAGATAATGTCGTATTTATTGATTTTTTATCTCCTAATACACCTGTACCTGTCCCAACTGCATTCGTTCCCGTTACAGGTTTGATAGCTCCTTTTTCTTGTTTTGTAAACTCTTGATTAACCGGTACTTTACTTTCTTCAGTTACATGATCTAATGTATTGTATTTATTTAATACTTTACCGCTTTCTGCTTCAATAAAATAATAATAGTTTCCTGGTTGCGGATCTAAGAAATTTAAATTTACAACATAGGCATACGTTGTTTCATCGCCATTTTGATAGACATGTAAATGAGCTTTGGGCTCTACTTCATATTTTGGTTTTAACCCTAAGTCTTGTTCAGCAATGGCAATTGCTTTTTTCTCCTCAATCTTATTCGTATTTCTTAATTTCTCTTTTTTATCTAAATCTGGTACAACCGTTCCAGACAACACCTTCAATGAGCCATCTTTACTTACGTGAGCCACTTGAGTAGACCCCCATACAGGTGTCCCTTCAAATACTTGTTGCATACGTACGACTGTCGAATCTGTTACCGAATCCTTTTTCACTTCTTTAATTTTAAAAGAATCTTCGGCATTTTTATTTCCTAACTTATAGTCCCCTTTGGCCGCATTTAAATAATCAAACACGACAGATTCTGCTTTCTTTCCAGTCGCTCCAGTCAAATCACCTGCTACAAACTCTGGCGATTTAACGGCTTCATTGTACTTTTTCGTAGAGAGCACATTCTTTGAATCTGCAAACGCAGAGCTCGTCCCTCCAAATGTCGTCACAGCCATCCCTGCTGCTAATACAAAAGCTAAACTCTTCTTTTTCATTCAACCTTCCCCCTAAATAAAAATTTTTAAAAAGAGTAGCTTTATATTATCATTAAGTTTTCGCTATGAATATACAAAAAAATCAAATAATTACTTTCTCAAGTTTTGTAGAATTTTGGAGAACAAATGTTGAGAAAGGCCCTTTTTCGTTTGAAAAGAGCCTTTCTCAATGGTATTATAAATTTACTTTTTCTACTATATTTCCTTCTCCAATGGACATATCTGGCCTCCAACCATATTGAGGTTCTAGTACCGCAATCAACAATGCTGCCAATACAATTCCACCAAAAATCACCTTTTTCATATTATTTTCCTCCTTCTTCTTCTAATAATTTCACAGCTAATTTATAATAATGACTACTTTCTTGGAATTCTGATAATTCTTCGAAACATTCAGCTAGTTCTAAGTAAACCTTTTTTAAATCTTTCGTATTTTCTTCTGCTTTAAAAAAAGGAATGGCCTCTGCTTCTAAAAATCTTTTGTACGCTTCTTTTTTTTCAAAGTATTTATATTGAAGTATTAATAATAAATACAGCATTCCCTTGTATCTTTCATCTTTTTTCGCGACAATTATGCCTTTATCAATCCATTCTCTTGCCTCTTCAAACTCTTGTAATTGAACACATTGTAAGGAAATTTCATATACAGCATCAATATAATTAAGGTCTTCTTCTTTTTTTTCTTTTTTATACTGTAAGCACTGCAAATAATATTCTTTTGCTTTTTTATACTCTTTTTTATGATAATATAAATAGCCCAGATTATTTAATACTATTGAAGTAATAACGTCTTTATCCGCAAAAGAAATTGCTTCTCTTGAAATATTATTATACATTTCTAAAGCTTCATCATATTGTTTTTTTCGAATGTAACTAAAAGCAATAATCAATTGACAATTAATCACGTTTCGGAATTTGTATTCGCTTCGAAATCCTTCTAATGCAATATTAGCAAAATATATAGCCATATAATCAAGTTCTAAATAACTATATACAAGTGCCAAGTTATAATAAATACCTGTCTCATAATATCCTTGTTCTTTTGCCATTAACTCTGTCTGAACTAAACACTCAAGTGAATCCTTATATCTATGCTTCATAAAGTACATTAAAGCCCTACTATACGTATATAGCAACTTCTGAAACGGAGAATACTTCTTATACACCTTCTTCAATTCCTCCAGCTCTTCTTCCAGTGCTGGAAGATCTCGTTTCATGATTAAATAACGTGTATAAAGTAATTTATAATAGTTGATGATTTCAAAATCTAAAACTTGATTCATTTCTTCTTGCAATTCTTTATAAATCCGTTCAACTTGTGGTTTATCTAAATGAACTAATGCATTTAACCACTCATCCAATTTGTCTTTCACTTCTTCTTCTACATCTCGTAAATCTGAAACGGCAATCTCTAACCTTGTGCAGAGTAGCTGCAAGATTTCCTCCGATGCTTCGATTTTTCCATTTTCAATCTTACTTAAATATGAGACGGAACAAATGCCCTGACATAATTCTTCTTGTGTCATTTTTTGCTGCAGTCGTTTATAAAAAACTTGTTTGCCGATTTTCTCTAATGTTTGTTGCACTGTCCTCCTCCATTCTCATTTACCCTCACTACTTTAATAATACATAAAATTAAGAGAAATATAAATTGATAAATTTAAATTTTTTAAAAAAATTTAATATTCCCTTTTATATTTTCTTCGAATATATAATTAAAATAAAAATCCTTTTTTTGGTACAAAAATAAAAAAATTGGTATACTATAACCAAATTACGGAGGTGTTTTTCGCAATGAATCATTATAAAGACGATAGTTACGCCTTACATACTGATTTATATCAAATCAATATGGTTTATACATATTGGAAAGACGGGATTCACAATCGCCGTTCTGTTTTTGATTTATATTTTCGAAAGCTCCCATTTGAAAATGGCTATGCAGTTTTCGCTGGTCTTGAAAAAATTATAGAGTATATAGAAAATTTCCGTTTCACTGAAAGTGATATTGCATATTTAACTGAATTACAATTTGAAGAGGAATTTCTTCGTTATTTACAAAATATGAAGTTTACAGGGACTATTCGCAGCATGCGAGAAGGTGAAGTTGTTTTTAATAACGAACCTTTATTGCGCGTTGATGCGCCACTTGGCGAGGCACAAATTATTGAAACAGCTTTATTAAATATCGTAAATTATCAAACATTAATCGCAACAAAAGCAGCTCGTATGAAGCATGCTGCTGGTAATGATGAACTATTAGAATTCGGAACACGGCGCGCTCATGAATTTGATGCTGCTCTTTGGGGAACACGCGCAGCTTTTATTGGCGGCTTTTCTTCCACAAGTAACGTTCGTGCTGGCAAACGATTTGGAATTCCTGTAGCAGGTACACATGCCCACTCCTTCGTTCAAGCCTATCGGGATGAATACGTTGCCTTTAAAAAATATGCAGAAACACATAAAAAATGCGTCTTTTTAGTGGATACATATGATACATTAAAGTCTGGTGTACCAAATGCAATTCGAGTTGCCAAAGAGTTTGGAGATCGCATTGATTTCTATGGCATTCGTCTTGACAGCGGGGATATGGCATACTTATCTAAAGAAGCTCGTAAACAGCTTGATGAAGCTGGATTTACGAACACAAAAATTATTGCTTCTAGCGATTTAGATGAATATACAATTATGCATTTAAAATCTCAGGGAGCCAAAATCGACGTCTGGGGGGTTGGAACAAAGCTTATTACTTCTTTTGAACAACCTGCATTAGGAGCCGTCTATAAACTTGTCGCGATCGAAGATAAACAAGGGCTATTAAACGATACCATTAAAATTTCTTCCAATCCAGAAAAGATTACAACACCAGGACTCAAACGAGTTTATCGAATTATCAATCGCATGAACAATCACGCTGAAGGAGACTATATCGCATTAGAATCCGAAGAACCTGGGCAAGAAAAGCGTTTGAAAATGTTCCACCCTGTCCATACGTATATTAGTAAATTTGTAACAAATTTTGAAGCACGCGAACTCCATCACGATATTTTCACAGATGGAAATAGAGTATATGAATTACCTAACATACTAGATATCCAAAAATATACTGCAAACAGCTTAACATTATTTTGGGAAGAATATATGCGAACACTCAATCCTGAAGAATATCCTGTCGATTTAAGTCAAGAATGTTGGAATCATAAAATGAAGTATATTCAAACTGTAAGGGAACAAATTACAAAAAATATCCAAAAGTAAAAAGAGGAGTTTTCTTCACTCCTCTTTTTACTTTATAAATTTTTTACTCTAAGCGCACGCATTGCATTTAATACAGCAATTAATGTAACACCGACATCAGAGAAGACAGCTTCCCACATGGTTGCAATTCCAAATGCCCCGAGTAGTAACACAAGACCTTTTACACCAAGCGCAAAAATAATATTTTGCCACACAACGCTACGCGTACGTTTGGCAATTTTTATAGCCGTTGCGATTTTAGAAGGTTCATCTGTCATAATGACAATGTCTGCCGCTTCAATCGCTGCATCAGATCCTAAACCCCCCATCGCAATCCCAACATCCGCTCTCGCTAATACTGGTGTGTCATTAATACCATCACCAACGAAAGCAACTTTTTCTTTCGACTGTTTTGCCACAGCAATTTTTTCAATTTCTTCTACTTTTTGCTCTGGTAATAGTTCCGCATGTACTTCATCTAATCCAAGCTCTTTTCCAACAGCTTCTCCAATCCGTTTGGCATCACCTGTTAGCATAACTGTTTTCTTAATACCGAGCTCTTTTAATTTCTGAATCGCTTGTTTTGAATCTTCTTTTACTTCATCTGAAATTACAATATACCCAGCATATCTTCCGTCAACAGCAACATGAACAAGTGTCCCTACCGTTTCTGGCTGCTGGAATTCAATATTTTCTTTTTTCATTAATTTTGCGTTACCGGCAAAAATTTCTTTTCCATTTACTTTTACTACTGTACCATGACCAGAAATTTCGTTATAATCCTCAATATTTTTTTCATCAACTGACTTTCTATACGCATTTCGAATGGATTGCGCAATTGGATGATTTGAATATACTTCTGCGAATGCTGCATATTCAAGAAGTTCCTCTTTCGTAGTCGTGCCAGCTGGCTCCATTTTTGTTACTTTAAAAACACCTTTTGTCAATGTTCCTGTTTTGTCAAAAACAATATGTTGTACATCATTTAATGCTTCTAAATAGTTACTTCCTTTCACTAAAATACCACTTTTAGATGCGCCGCCAATGCCACCGAAGAATCCGAGCGGAATGGATACGACTAATGCACATGGACAAGAAATAACAAGAAATACTAACGCACGATAAATCCACTCTGAGAATGTAGCTCCCTCTAAAATAAGAGGTGGAATAAATGCCAATACAGCTGCTGTAATCACGACAACAGGCGTATAGTAGCGAGCAAATTTTGTAATGAAATTTTCTGTTGGTGCTTTACGGCTACTTGCATTTTGTACCAAATCTAAAATTTTAGATACTGTTGATTCCTCAAACTCTTTCGTTACCTCAATGGTTAATACACCATTTTGGTTTACGAAACCGCTTAATACTTCATTCCCAACTTCTACTTCTCGCGGTACAGATTCACCCGTTAATGCTGAAGTATCTACCATTGATGTTCCTTCAATTACTTTCCCATCTAACGGTACTTTCTCACCTGGTTTCACAATAATATAATCACCAATTTGTACGTCTTCTGGTGAGACTTGTTTTGTTTCATTTCCGACTTTAACGTTTGCATATTCAGGACGAATATCCATTAATGAAGTAATTGATTTACGGGAACGATTTACTGCAATACTTTGGAACAATTCACCTACTTGGTAGAAAAGCATAACTGCAACTGCTTCAGGATATTCACCAATCGCAAATGCACCTAACGTTGCTACAGCCATTAAAAAGTTTTCATCAAACACTTGGCCGCGAGCTATATTTCTTACCGCGCGCCACACGATTTCCCCACCAATTAGTAAATATGCGATGATGAAAAGAGAAATACTCATTGCTTGTGGTAGTCCTGCAAGCGCTGCTGCTGTTAATCCCCCACCTATCGCTAAGCGTACAATCATTTTCTTTACATTTCCTTCTCCATGGCTATGATCATGATGATGTTCTTTTTTCCCCTCACGAACAACTTTTACATCTGGCTCTAACTTATGAACAACATGTTCTACATTCGCTACTACTGTTTCTAGTTCTTTTTTATTCGTAACTTCTATTTTTAATTTTTTCGATACGAAATCAACTGTAGCTGTTGAAATACCAGGCATTTCTTTTACATTCGTTTCAATTTTTAATGCGCAATTTGCACAATCTAACCCATTTAATACCAATACTTCTTTTACGCTTTTTTTGTTTTGTTCTTCCCGTACTTTAATGTGCGGTTCTAATTTCGTAACGAGTTGTTTTGCTTCCGTAACAACATGGCCTTCTTTATTTTTCTCTGTCTCTAAAACCATTGTCTTCGTTGCAAAATTGACAGAACAAGACGATACGCCTTCTAAATTTCCAATGCCTTTTTCGATTTTCATAGCGCAATTCGCACAATCCAATCCTTCCAACACAAGTTTTCGTTTCACAAGTGCCTCAGCCATTTTTCTCCCTCCTTGCGCTTTTTCTTTTTAATCTTCCTCATTTACGTGTTCGAATGCTTGTTCAAAAATACCGATTACATGATGGTCAGCTAATGAATAATAGACAACCTTTCCTTCTTTACGGTTTTTCACAAGTTTTGCTTGTTTCAATACACGAAGTTGATGGGAAATAGAGGATTGTGTCATGCCGAGTAAATAAGCTAAATCACACACACACATCTCCGCTTCAAATAACGCGTGCAAAATTCGCGTGCGTGTACGATCACCTAACACTTTAAATAATTCTGCTACTTTACTTAAACTTTCATCATTTGGAATTGTTTGTTTTACTTGATCTACAACTTCTTCATGGATAATTGTTTGAGAACATGTATCCTGACATGTTTCTACTTTATTTTCAGCCATTATAGCTCACCTCTTCACTTGAATATATGAACAATCATTCATATATCTTATGCTTTTATTATATGAACATCCATTCATATGTGTCAATGAAATCTGATACATTTTTTCGAACATTTCGTTCACATTTTAACAAGACATACGCCTATTTCCCATATCCATCACATTCTCATACAAAAAAGGCTGTACACTTTGTACACCCCTTTCCTACTTACTTTTCATTTTCACGGTATCCACAATTAAAGAAACAAACCCTAACTTATTAACCTGATTTCTATGATCAAAACGTTTCGCTCGATAAATTTAATTCTTCCTCATTTGTATGTAACCAACATGGATTATTATCCCCTTCGGCACCAACAACAACCTTCGCCTCTAGCATTTCTCTTCCATCCCTTTTTATATTCCGACATAACAACTCGACAAAATAACATAGGTCCTCTTCATTTGCACAAAAAAGCCTTGCACGCTCCCTAGACGCACAAGGCTTACATGTTTTATATCCCTTTAGTTAGCTTTTTCTAAACTATCTTGCGAACTTCCATCTTCTTTTAAATGACTATGTTTTTTCGAATATACAAAGTATACACCAACTCCAATTGCTAACCATGCTCCGAAATACATCCACGTTGTTAACGGTAAGTTCACCATTAAGAATAAACAACATGCAATTGAAATGATCGGTATAAGAGGTACAAGCGGTACCTTAAATCCACGATCTAATTTCGGATGTGTTTTACGAAGGATGATAACCGATACACCTACCATCGCAAATGTTAATAACGCTCCAATATTCGCTAAATTTGATAATTCTTTCAAATCAATAAATCCAGCAATTAAAGCACTACCAATTCCTGTTAACCAAGTCGAAAATGTTGGTGCTTCTGTCTTTTTGTTAATTTTCGCAAAAGATTCTGGCAATAAACCGTCACGGCTCATTGCAAAAAATACGCGCGTTGTCGCATAAATATAAGCGAAAATTACAGCCATAATCCCAATTACAGCTCCAACTGCGATTACACCTGCCACTTTATCTTGTCCTACAACTTCTAATACATAAGCCATCGCTTCTGGTACATCTAATTCCTTATAAGAAACCATGCCCGTCATAACAAGACAAACTGCAACATAAATGATTGTACAAATGATTAGTGAGGCAATAATACCGATTGGAAGATCACGTTGTGGATTTTTCACTTCTTCTGCTGAAGTTGCTAATGCATCAAATCCTAAGAAAGCAAAGAATACTGCTGCTCCTCCAGCAAAGATTCCACTTAAACCATATGGTGCAAACGGTACCCAATTTTCTGGTTTTACGTAAAATACACCAACAGCAATAAATAGAACAACAATGCCAATTTTTATTAACACCATTGCGTTATTTACACGTTTACTTTCCTTTGTACCACGCGATAATAACCAAGTCAGTACTAAAGTGATAACCACCGCTGGCAAATTCACTATGCCGCCTTGCGCTGGAATCGTTAACAGTTCCTTTGGAATTTCTAATCCAAATCCACTTATTAAGTTATGGAAGTAACCTGTCCATCCACCAGCTACCGCAGCAGTTGTTACTACATATACGGATAGCAATGTCCATCCCATTAAATGGGCAATAAATTCACCAATCGTTGCATACGAATATGTGTATACACTACCTGAAACAGGCAGAGTCGAAGCAACTTCTGCATAACATAATGCTGCGAATCCACAAACAACAGCCGCAATCATAAATGAAAAAATAACGGCTGGACCAGCATCTCTTGCTGCTACTAATCCAGTTAATACAAGTACTCCTGTACCAATTATCGCACCAATCCCTAGCATCGTTAGGTCAAATGCCCCTAGTGTTTTCGTTAAAGTTTTACTTTTACTTTCCCCTAACAATTGCGTAACGGATTTCTTTTTAAATAGGTTGGCCACGATGTATGCCCCCTTTTGCTAATAAGAGCTAAGAGGTCTTCACTCTTAGCTCTTATCATGTTGTATGAAATATTGTTCGATTATTATTTTGTATAATGCTTTTGTTAACAAGATACTGTTTCTGCTTCTAATAACTCTTTTGCATCTTTGTATGCTACACCGTGAGCTTCTGCAACTGCTTCAAATGTTACATAGCCATCTAATGTATTAATACCTTTTAATAACGCAGTGTTACCTAAGCAAGCTTCTTTATAACCTTTGTTCGCAATTTGTACCGCATATGGTACTGTTACGTTTGTTAATGCAAGAGTTGATGTACGTGGAACCGCACCTGGCATGTTTGCAACTGCATAATGCACAACACCATGTTTTTCATAAGTTGGGTTATCATGAGTTGTAATGCGATCCGTTGTTTCGAAAATACCACCTTGATCAATCGCGATATCCACAACAACAGAGCCAGGTTCCATTGATTGAATCATTTCTTCTGTTACAAGTTTTGGCGCTTTTGCCCCTGGAATTAATACTGCACCGATTACAAGATCAGATTCTTTTACAGCTTGTGCAATATTGTAAGGATTAGACATTAAAGTTTTTACTTGATTTCCGAAAATGTCATCTAACTGACGAAGACGTTCTGCACTTAAGTCGATGATTGTTACATCCGCACCTAGTCCAACTGCAATTTTAGCAGCATTTGTACCAGCTTGTCCACCACCGATAATTGTTACTTTCCCACGTTTTACTCCCGGAACGCCTGCAAGTAAAATACCTTTGCCACCTTTATTTTTCTCAAGGAACTGTGCACCGATTTGTGCAGCCATACGACCTGCTACTTCACTCATAGGTGCAAGTAATGGTAAAGAGCGGTTTTCTAATTGTACTGTTTCGTAAGCAATAGAAACCACTTTCTTTTCGATTAAAGCTTTTGTCAATTCTGGTTCTGGAGCTAAATGTAAATATGTGAATAAAATTAAACCTTCTCTAAAATATTTATATTCGCTTTCAATCGGTTCTTTAACTTTCATAACCATATCTTGATTCCAAGCTTCCTCAGCTGTTTCAACCATTTTCGCTCCTGCTTCAACATATTCAGCATCTGTAAAACCAGATCCTAAACCAGCACCCTTTTGAATAAATACCTCGTGATTGTTACGAACTAAGTGTACAACACCAGCTGGTGTCATTGCTACACGGTTTTCGTTGTTTTTAATTTCTGTTGGTACCCCAATACGCATAATGAAATGCCCCCTTATAATTAACAGAAAAAAGAAATCCTTTTTTCTTTTTTAAATAATTAATAACTTATGTCCTTATTCTAGCATAATTTCAAATCGATGAAAACGCTAACATATAGAAAATAAAAAAGTTTATATATTTGAAATAGTGTAAATATATAAAACTTTATACCATAAGAAATAAAAGGGGAGGGTTCTACTATCTATCATTCTACTTTTATTATACAGAGATTCACCCTTTATTATTTGACAATAATATAACAATGTGAGAAATCAATAAAAACTGCATACGTATACATTTTTTTAATACTGCAATATTTTAGAAATATATTCTTTTCAATCAAAAACCATTATAATTTCTCACCAAAAGTTTTTGAATCGTAAAACTTATTCTTCTTTTGTTTTAAATTGTGAAATTTGTTTTTGTAATTGATTCATTATTTTAATCGTCTGTAATGATTTTTCTTCTACTTCTGACGCCGATTTAGCCTGATTATTTGTCACTTCAAATACTTTTATGTTTTCTTGTGTAATTGTTTGGGAAGTAGACGAAATATCTGAAAAAGAAACGCTTACTTCCTCAATACCCGCAGACATTTCTTCTGTTGAAGAGGATACTTCTTGTATTTGAGTTACGACTCCATTAATATGCGTTACAATATTATCGAACGTCTGACTCGTTGTTTCAATTGCACTCATACCTTTTACTGTTTCTTGCTGTCCTATTTGCATTTCTTTCGCAAAATTCTTTACATCCATTTCAATTTCTTTCAGTAAGCGATTAATCTCTATTGTTGAATCTTTAGATTGTTCAGCAAGTTTGCGTACTTCATCAGCTACAATTGCAAAGCCTCTACCATGCTCTCCCGCTCTTGCCGCTTCAATACTTGCATTTAAAGCTAATAAATTCGTCTGTTCAGCAATATAAGCAATAGCTTCTATTGCTTTGTCAATATTTTGAGTACGCACTTCCAACCCTTGAACAGCATGCAAACTTCGTTTTACAACATCATGAATTTCCTCCATTTGTACAATAGATTTGTTTACAATCTCTTTACCTGCGTTTGCATCCTCATTCATTTTTACCGCAAGTTCACTAACTGTTGCTGCTGATTCCGATACTTGCTGCACACCTATTGCCATATCATTCATCGCAGCTGCATTTTCTTGGATTCCATGATCCTGTAATTCTAGATGTTTATTGATTTTTTCCATTGTATTTCTTACTGTAGTTGCTGTTTCTGAAACGTTTTTTATATCCAATAACATAGAATCAGTAGAACTTCCTGCATGATATACCGTTTGTTTCACCACTCCTAATATCTCACTTAAACTCCGCATTGTTTCATTAAATGACTCAGATATATGCCCAATCTCATCTTTAGATTTATATGTTGCTCTAGCTGTTAGATCTCCTTTTGCAGCCTTTCCTATTTCGATCTCCAAGCTTTGAATAGGTCTTGTAATCATTTGAGCAACAACATAGCCTAAGATCACTAACGCAATAATCGTTGACAAGATAACTAAAATAAATGTTGTAAGCGTATGTTTTGCAGATTGTTGCGTGACTTCATATGCTTGTTGAGCCATCTTCTCGTTAATTTGTCCAACATGCTTTAAATTTTCTGTAACGCTTTTTTTTAGAGGAAGAAGCTCCTCTGTATGCTTTACGTGTGCATCTTCATTTCTATTTTCTAAGCCTAATGTAATGATTTCATTAACTTTTTTAGCATATACAGTTAAGTCTGACTTAAAAGCTTCATAAACCTTTTGTTCATCAGATGTCTTCTTCGTCTGTTCATAAAGTTTCATCATCTTTTCATTATCTTGAATATTCTTCTGTAATTTCTCATTTAGTTTATTATGTTTTTCCTCATCATTTGTCATGACAAACTCTAACAAGTAAGCATCTTGTGCATGAAAATTCGATTCAATATTATCCATTGTTTGTACAGACAACATACTATTATTGTAAATTTCATCTATATGTTTACTCATTTTATCCATTTGTGAATATCCAATGATTCCGATAATAATCATTGAAATAGTAGAAATGAAAATAATAAATGACAATTTGGATGAAACTTTTAAATTTTTAATTTTAACCATCTCTTTTCCCTCTCTTTACATTTGATTATATTAATTAATAGATATATTTGATATTCCCTCCATTCCCTGCTTATATAGCAAGACTCAAAATTAAGCTCCAAACACTATATAAAGACTTTTGTTCATCATTATAATACTATATAATGATGAATGTAAATGTTTTTTAAACATGTATGATAAATCTGAATTACTGCTTTCCAAACAAAAATGGTAATTCAAAAAGAAATTACCATTTTGTTTGGAAGCTTGTATAGATCAAAACAACTTAGAAAATAAATCTTCCGTTGTTTCAATAACTTTATCGATCATATCATTTTCATTTTCTTCTTGTTCTTTCAACATCTTAATCGTTTCTTTTGCATCTACAGGATAATCTGTAATAATTCCATCTACATTCAACTTATAATATTTCTTTAAATTCTCCATATCATTTACAGTCCAAACGTAGATTGGTTTATTTAATTTCCTTGCTGATTTTACGATTTGTTTATTTATCATATATTCTTCCGCGACATAAAAATCAGCTTGTACATATTTTAAATTCGCTCTACTTGCATATAAAATATATCCTACTTTTATATTTGGATTTTCACGCTTAAACTCTTGAATAAGAGAATAATGTAACGTTTGAATAACACATTGTTTTTCAAACTCATTCTCTTTGATTGTCTGTAGTACCTTTTTTACAAAGTCTTTTTCATTTCCATGTAACTTTACTTCTATATTGAGCTTTATATTATTTTTTGCAAGCTTTATAATCTCATCTAACGTACTAATTTTTCCTGTAAACCCATCTTGTCTTAAGGTTAGCTTACGGAGTTCATCCATTGTCAAATCAGCAACTTGTACATTCTCATTCGCAAGACGTTTTAATTTCAAATCGTGTATGACCGCTAGTTGACCATCCTTTGTTTGTAACACATCAATTTCAGCATAATCTGCCTTTGCATCAATCGCACCTTGTACAGCTTCTCTCGTGTTTTCTACACCTTTTGAAATATAACCACGATGTGCCATAATAATTGGTTCTCTATACGTATTAGAAATGAAAGTGACAATGAAAGCAACGGCCATTCCTAATGTAAACACACCAGCAATATATACACCAATGAATTTAAAGCGATGTTTTTTAAAAAAACATTTCTCAGCTCTTGCTTTTGAATAATCTAACCCTTCTTCTAACAAAACATCTTCTACTGGAACTTTCTGCAAATAAAATCTAGTCAATGCCATAATATAAAATGGCGTCATAATAAAACTAAATACATATAATGTACTCGTTAAAAATACTGACAAAGTTGATTCAGCTAATAAAGCAAATGTCCCTTTTGGATTTGTAAATTCATATATTCCCCATATCGATAAAAAGTATATTCCCGCAAATAACAAAAATACAATTCCTATCGATACTAAAAAGCCTATTAAAAAGAACAATACTTTCAAGAAATTTGTTCTTACTAAATTTGCACTTTTGCGTGCAGCAATTCGAAATGACTTCTTTTCTAATACCATAATAGGCAACACAAATATCCAGCGAAGATTCATATAAGCGACGATAGCAAAGAAAGCGTAGTACCCAACTTGCCCCATCGTCGTTTTAAATAATTCCCCTGTTATAAAGTTCGGAATTTGAATGTCTGGGATAAGTGCAGACTGATATCCGAATCCGAATAAAGGTAACAATACAACAGCATACAAAATAAATCCTGGTAAGCAATACGTGAAAAGAGAAGATAAATATGTTACCGTCTTATATAAAACTGGGCGCAATTTTACCTTTTGACGTTTATGTGCAAAATAAGAAAGAATAATAAGCACTGCAAACTCTGTAAAGATAAGAAACAGCGCCAATATTGATAAAATAGCAACAGCTAATATTCCATATGGTGTTTTCAAAAATGCTAATAATTCATCATTTGTAGCATTTGCATAACCACCCCAGTATAATAATTTATTGAAAATCATACCAAATAGCGGTATAAAAACAATCGCAGCTAATAATTTATAAATGAGTTGAAAAGCCAACACATTCCAAAAAGCAAATTGTACCGTTTGAAAGGAATGTTTCATGACCCCTAGTATAGATAGCTTTTTTCGGTGCAACATAAAGTCCTCCAAATTCTAAAAATGATGTTTGAAATGGATTTCATATTTCTTATCAGAAGTCCATCTTTTCTATACTAATCATATATTCTAACGAACGCAAACACACTTATTCGTTTCAAAAAGGAGTGATGGCTTTTTTCCATCACTCCTTTTCTTCTCTATTTCTTATCTAATCCTTGCCCAAATGCCTTCAGAAAGCTAAATCCAAATGTAATTGCTCTATTAATGTCTGGATCCTTGAGCACTTTAAAAAAGTCCATTACTTTTGTTTTCTTTCCTTTTTTTAATTCATCTGTTGCAAATTGTAGTCCTGTAACTAAACTAGAAGTTATTTGCTTTGTCAATTCTGGGTCTACTGAAGATAATGCTTCCCCTGCTCCCATCATATTGTTTAATACGTTTTTTACTGGTTCACGATTTAATTGTTCAATCGCAATTTTCGAAACGTCTTCTTTAGCAGCAAGCAAACTAATTGCTGCATCTAAAATACCAGCTTGCTGCAAACTAGCTAGCAACTGTATCGTTTCTTCAACCGCCTCACGATTTTCTTCTAATTGTATTAAGAGCTCATCTGTTAACTGGTGTTTCTTTTCTTCCTCTGTTATAACTTTCTTTTGAATCACAGTAATTTCTTTTGCCACGTTCTTCGCCCCCCTAATTCTGATCCACAAGTGATACGTATTGTTTTCTTTGCCATTTTTTCTGGATTTCAACCCCATTTTGTGGATGACGTTTTTTATTTCTTGGGTTTGAAGCAGGGAGTGGACGCTTTCCTTTTTCACGTAGTACGCGCATTTTCACCCTTGTTTGTTTATAAGCTGGTGTACATGTATAAATATCAGTTGCCGTACCTGTTAAAATATTAATTGCTTCTTCATTCACTGTTGCATGCATTGGTAAATATAGCTCATTACCAGTAACGCGATCTGTAATAAGTGCCTGCACTTTAATTTTGCCAAATGGTGAGGTAAGCTCAACAAGACCGCCATCTTTTACATTCCGTTCTTGAGCAAGTTCCGGCGAAATCTCTACAAACACCTCAGAAATTTTTGATAGAATTCCAGCTGATTTTTTCGTCATATTCCCTTCATGGAAATGTTCTAATACACGACCATTATTTAATAATAAATCATAGTCTTCTGGTGCTTCAACTGGCGGCACCCATTCATCTAGTGATAAGCGAGCTTTTTTATCAGGAAAATTAAAGCCATCTACATATAACAGCGGTGTATCTTTACCGTCATGGCTTCCCCAACATAAACTATTCCATCCTTCTAGACGATCATATGTTGCTTGTGAATAAAGTGGTGCAAGCGATGCAATTTCATCCATAATTTCACTTGGACTCTCATAATTCCAATCGCCACCAAGAGCGCGTGCTACTTTTTGTAAGATCCACCAATCAGGCTTCGAATCACCAAGGGGTGGCATTACTTCGTACAACCTTTGAATGCGGCGCTCCGTATTTGTAAATGTTCCTTCTTTTTCTAAGCTTGGTGCTGCTGGTAAAATGACATCGGCAAAGCGAGCTGTTTTGGATAAAAACATATCTTGTACAACAAGGAAATCAAGATTTGCTAAAATATGTTGTACGTGATTCGCGTTCGAATCCACCAATGCCATTTCTTCTCCCATTACATACATACCACGTAGTTTGCCTTCTTCTGCTGCAACAAGCATCGCAATGTTATTCAATCCTGGCTCTTTCGGAATCGTAGTTCCATATGCTTTTTCAAATTTCGCACGAAGCGCATCATCTGATACTGCTTGATATCCCGGAAGCCAGTTCGGCAATGTTGCCATGTCGCAAGCACCTTGTACGTTATTATGCCCGCGCAATGGATATGCACCTCCACCTGGACGACGATAGTTACCTGTTACAAGAAGCAAATTAGAGATTGCTGCTGATGTTGTACTTCCTCCTGTATTCTGTGTAACTCCCATACCCCAAAGCACGCAAGTTCCATCTGCTTCATAAACCATACGTGCAATATCTTTTAATGTATCCTTAGAAATCCCTGTAATTTCCTCCGTATAATCGAGTGTATACTTCTCTAACATTTTGCTGTATGCATCAAAATTCTTTACATTTTCATTTATGAAGGATTGATTATGCCATCCTTGATCAATAATATATTTTGTTACTCCAGCAAGCCATACATAGTCGGTTCCTTGGCGCGGATGAACAAACAAATCAGCCCGTTCTGCCATTTCATGTTTCCGAAGGTCTGCTACAATAAGCTTTTGTTCATGCAATTTATGAGCACGTTTCACACGCGTTGCCAGCACAGGATGACCTTCTGTTGGATTTGCTCCTACGATAATAACAAGTCCAGCTTCAGCAATATCCTGTATTGTACCAGAGTCTCCCCCCATACCAACTGTTTTAAATAAACCGTCTGTTGCCGGTGATTGACAATAACGGGAGCAGTTATCTACATTATTTGTTCCATATATTTGCCGAGCTAATTTTTGCATTAAATAGTTTTCTTCATTTGTTACTTTGGAAGAAGAAATAAATCCAAATGCATCGCTTCCATATTCAGATTTGATACGTTGCATATGAGATGCAACTACTTCTAAAGCCTCTTCCCATGAAGCTTCAACAAACATATCCCCTTGACGAATTAACGGTTTTGTAATGCGGTCTTCACTATTGATAAAGTCCCAGCCAAATTTCCCCTTCACACATGTAGAAATTCCGTTTACTGGCGCGTCTGATACAGGTTGTACTTTTAAAATTTGACGGTCTTTCGTCCATACTTCAAATGAGCAACCAACGCCACAAAATGTACAAACTGTTTTCGTCTTACGAATCTTCGTTTTCCTCATTGCAGCTTCCACTTCTGAAACTGCTAAAATACTACTATATCCTGGTTCTACATCTTTCACAAAATCAATCATTGGATCTAGTACATCCGGCTTAAGCCCTGTCATAAATCCAGCTTCTCCGAGCATCGTTTTTTCCATTAATGCATTACAAGGACAAACTGTTACACATTGACCACAACTTACACACGATGAGTCATTAATGCTTACACCGTTATCCCAGATTACGCGCGGACGCTCTAAACTCCAATCAATAGATAATGTTTCATTCACTTGCAAGTTTTGGCACACTTCTACACATTGACCACATGCAATACATTGGTTCGGGTCATAACGATAAAATGGATGTGACATATCCACTTCGCTTGGGCTGACTTTCGGTTTATATGGATATTTCTGCTCTTCAATTCCCATCATATGTACCGTATTGTGAATCTTACAATTCCCATTATTGTTATCACAAACTGTACAATATAATAAATGGTTCTCTAATATGCGGTCCATCGCTTCAGTTTGCGCTGTTTTAGCACGTGCTGATTTTCTTTCAATATGCATACCATCTTCCACTTTTGTAGAACAAGCACGCATTAATTTTCCATCTACCTCAACAATACATGTGTCACAAGTTTGAATTGGATCTACTTCTGGCACATGACAAATTTGTGGATGCTCTAAATTACTTTCGTTAAATAATTGTAGTATCGTTTTTCCATCAGATGAAACGAACTCTTGCCCATCAATCGTTACACGAACTGTCTGTTCAGCCATACTTTCCCCTCTCCTTACCACTCACTGCACAACACAAATATGAATCCGTTTTCATTTTATGTTGTTATACATATTTTGAAATACCTTACATCCTATCTAAGATGGTCAATTCTATGGTGCTATTAACATATAATACGAAAGTCAAAATGACACTATTCTACAGCTCTATTATATCGTAAATATACAATAATAACCAAAAGAATCTTATAATGTAAGTAGTAGTTCAATATTTCATGATGAATAAGAAAAAATATATAAAAAGGGGAAAAGAATATGGGTCCTGTCCAAGAAACATATAACATGGTGCATTATCAAGATGGCATGTTCTCTGAAAAACATGATGAAATTGTTACCGAAACTCCGATTACAATTAAATTAAACGGTGAAGAATATGTTACTGTAGTATGCACTCCAAATTATATTGAAGACATGGTAGTAGGCTTTTTAATTTCGGAAGGCATTATTTCTTCTTACCAACATATTGAAGAGTTATGGATTCAGAAAGATCAGGGAATCGTTCATGTAAAAGCAAAGCAAATTAATCCTCTTTACCAATCTTTATATAATAAAAGATATGTTACCTCTTGCTGTGGAAAAAGTAGACAAGGCTTTGTTTTTGTTAATGATGTAGCCAAAGCAAAAAAATTACATGATGTACATATCACACTTACTCCTGAAGAATGCTTTTATTTAATGACTGCCTTACAACAGTCTTCCACTACATTCCAACAAACCGGGGGCGTTCACAATACAGCCTTATGTGATCGAAATAGCCTCATTTTATCAAGAATGGATATTGGAAGACATAACGCATTAGATAAAATATATGGCTATTGTTTACGCCATGATATACCCGTCACAGGAAAAATCATTGCATTTAGCGGCCGAATTTCATCTGAAATCTTATTAAAAGTATCTAAAATCGGTTGTGAAATTATCCTTTCTAAATCCGCTCCAACAAAATTAGCATTACAACTCGCACATGATTTAGGCATTACTGTTGTCGGCTTTATTCGCAATAACTCTTGCAATATTTATACACATCCAGTGCGAATTGAAGGTTATATATCTTCAAAAAAATAATTCCTGTTTTATATAAACATGGAATTGTCACTATTCGCTTCCAAAGCATCTTTGTTTCATAAAAGATGCTTTTTTCTTACAACAATGTAATGTTTACGTCATCTTTATCGATCGTTCTTTCCCAACCAATTCGCTATACTAAAAATATAAAATAATAATCCAAAATATTCAGCAATGATGCAAGCAATAAAGCGAAACTTTAATCAGTGGGGGTTTTCTTCATCCCCTACTGATTATGAACCCTCACCAATCGGGCTGTTACGGGCAGTAAGACTCCCACCTATCTTCCTTGTTTCTTTCTGAATCTTGAGGTGGGAGTCTTACTGCCCCAAAATAGCGGGATAAACCAATTGTTATATAATTTAAATCCATAATTAGAGGAGTATACAGAATGAAACAAACAAAATATCGGATTTTTTTTATTTGCAGCATGGTAATTGTCACTTCAAGCTTAGCTATTCTTCCGTGGTTTATCATATAAATTACAATCTTTCTCTTGATTATATAAATCAACGCATCCTCACTCATTATTAGCCTGAATTATTTTTCGGGGGATAGCTCTCCTCCCTCCTAGCACCTTTGTTTTTCGCTAAATCTTTAATAATGGGATTAAAAAAAAAAGCGAGTTGCTTCTAGTTACAGAAACAATTCGCTTTTTTATTTATTATTAAATCCCGAAAAATTTATTTACACACGTTATAATGATTCATGCAGATACCGCAATACATATTATAATTGCATTACGCCTTGTTTATAAACAATCTTCTTTTTCATCTATGTGCACGAAGTCTCCTGTATAAAAAAGTGTGAGATAGGAACCTTTTCTTATCCGATGCGAGGTGAATACGAAAATCCTCACTATCTCACATACACAATAGAATGGAATTGTCATTTTATAATTAAAATGACATGACGTTATGTCGCAACATAGGGTATTTTGTGTCGCTACGTTTTCATTATAAAAAAGAGTTGTGCAAAAGTAGTGCATTTTTTATGTCAATTACTTTTGTACAAAGAGTTTTTTATTATTTTCATGTAAACTATACAAAGTAGAAAGAATTGTTGGGGTGTACAAAAATATGATAAAAATTTTGTTAATAGACGATGAAGAACGCATGTTACAACTGTTAGACCTATTTCTCAGTCCACGTGGTTATTTTTGTATGAAGGCTAAATCAGGTTTTGAAGCTCTTGAACTCGTTCAGCAAAAAGAGTTCGACATCATTTTGCTAGATGTCATGATGCCAAACATGGATGGCTGGGAAACATGTAAGCAAATTCGGCAACTTAGCAATGTCCCGATCATCATGTTAACAGCTCGGAATCAAAATTACGATATGATAAAAGGATTGACAATAGGAGCTGATGATTATATTACTAAACCGTTTGATGAGCAAGTACTTGTTGCAAGAATCGAGGCGGTATTGCGCCGAACGAAAAAAGAAGGATTTGTTAGCTTCAATGGAATTGAATGGGATAAAATGAAACATACCGTTACTGTTTATAATGAAAAGATTTCACTTACACCAATTGAGTTTGCATTATTAGGACTATTTTTACAAAATGTTAATCGCGCATACAGCCGTGATGATTTAATCGAAAAAATATGGGGTTATCAAACAGATATTGAATATCGTACTGTCGATTCACATATTCGAAATATTCGTGAGAAATTAAGAAAAAAAGGATTTCCTGTTGAAAACTACTTAGAAACAATCTATAAAGTAGGATACAAATGGAAAAGTGACTAATCACTACAACCAGCTGAATATAGCATCTCTTCTTTTATCAAAATTTCATTTCACTACTTATAAGGCAGTTTCCCTTTTATTTCTCAATCGAGCGTAGAAAAGAAAGGGGAACTGCCATGATTCATTAGGGAAAAATATATTTTTAATAACAGACTGATTCAATATAAAAATAAGGTATGGTGGAACAAAATGGACAAACTTTCCCTTAAAATTGCTACATATTTTTTAATATTAGCTTTATGTATTGAAACAATTGCCTTTGTTTCTTTTCATACAAGCCTTGTGAAATTACGTATCGATGAAGAAACAAATACTCTTTTAAATCAAGGGAATAAGTATCGAAACATCATCGAAAAATTTATACATACTGGAAATGAGTCACGTGCTTTTAAAATCATTACTTTAATGGAATCTCACTCCGATTCAGATACAACTATGGTCATAACAGACACAAGCGGAAAAATTATATCCACTTCAGATATTGTTACAGAAAGTATGAAGAAGCAACTAGCTTGTAAAATAAAATCTATTTCGAGAAATGGGAAAACAGTTGAAACAAACTGGAAAAAGTCTAAATTCATTTCAACTGCAAGTCCCATTATTACAAAAGGACAAGTTACCGGATATGTACATATGTTTTTAAACACATCTTTCTTAGAAAAAATGATTTCTCGTTTAACAAATCAATTCATTATTATTGGATGTTTAACTCTTATTTTAACAACTATTTCTGTCTTTCTTTTTTCTCGCGTTATTACAGACCCACTTATTAAAATGAAAAAAGCTACAGAGCGAATGCCTAAATTAAATAAACCCATTGCATTAGGAATCAAACGCAATGATGAACTTGGTAGTTTGGCTACAACAATTGAAGAATTATCAAGTGAACTAACTTATATGAAAAAAGAAAGAAATGAATTTCTTTCCAGTGTTGCGCATGAATTGTTAACTCCCCTAACATATATGAAGGGATATGCAAAGGTCGCCAAAAGAGAGGGTTTGTCCAAAGAAGAACGCGAGGAATACTTACAAATTATCGAAGATGAAACAGATAGTATTACAGCACTCATACAAGACTTATTCGACTTAGCCCAGCTAGAACAGCATCAGTTTATCATAAAAAAACAAAAAGTAACTCTTAGACCATTTCTTGAAAAAATCATTGAAAAAACAAAAACAAACTTTTCTAAAACGGACATACAAATTCGATTACATTGTAATGACCACCTGAACGTTTATATAGATGAACGCCGCATGGAACAAGTTATGCTAAATTTGTTACAAAATGCGTATCAGCATTCTCACGAACCATCTATCATTACAATAAATGTGCTTGAAAATGAGAATACTTTTACTATATGTGTTCAAGATGAAGGAGAAGGTATTCCTAGTGAAGATCTTCCTCATATTTTCGATCGCTTCTACCGTGTTGATAAATCAAGAACAAGGGCAACAGGTGGAAAAGGAATTGGCTTAGCTGTTGCGAGAGAAATTGTAGAACTGCATAATGGGACCATTACCGTCCAAAGTGAATTAAACGTCGGAACAGAATTTCTAATAAAATTACCAATCCAATAAAGTGAAGCTTGAATCGACGGGGAGTTTTCTTCATCCCCACTGATTATAAGCCCTTACCATTCAAGCTACCTGCAAATAACGAAATAAAAGAAACTGATATTCTTCGCCAACAAAAACCATTATTCGAGCCAAGTTTTTGAAATTATTCTTATTTCAATATAAAATATAACTACATTTGTCAGAAATACGGAGGATGATATACTTGGACATTCATGTACTAACAAAGGATGAAGCAGAAATTTATTTAGAACTTCGTGTAGAAGGATTAAAACAAAACCCTGAAGCTTTCAGCTCTTCTTATGAAGATATCATTAATAAAGAATGCCCGATTGAATATAAAGCGCAAAAACTTGAACAAGATGAAAATTATACACTAGGTGCATTTAAAGACGGTAAATTAATCGGGGTTGCAACTCTAGAAACAAAACCATATGTAAAACAAGAACATAAAGCAAAAATTGGTTCTGTATATGTGTCTCCAAAAGCACGCGGTCTTGGCGCTGGACGCGCTCTTATTAAAGAATGTATCGAACTTGCAAAAAAACTCGAAATCGAACAAATTATGCTCGATGTTGTTGTTGGAAATGACGGTGCAAAAAAACTATACGAATCATTAGGATTTAAAACGTTCGGCGTTCAAGAACGCTCTTTAAAATATAATGGCCAATATTGGGACGAAGAACATATGGTATTATTCTTAGATCAAGAGAAATAGTGTAACCAAGAAAAGCACTCTCATACACATGAGGGTGCTTTTCTTGGTTACTCTTACATATCTAATTACGTATCTGATCCTATAATTTCTAATGAAATGTAAAAAGAAGTCGTACGAAACTTATAACCTCTTTGTATCCTTTTAAAGGAATTGTCCCACTCTCTAGTAAATACAATTACAGTAACAATACAAAGTGGGAGTGTGGCTACATGAAAAAAATAAGTACTGCGATACTATCCATCTTTCTTATGAGCGGCTGCGCAGCAATACAACCAGATTCAAAATCCCCCGAAAAACAAATAATGAAGATCTCAAAACCTCAAACAAGCGCACCTTCATTTTTTCACCTTAGCGTTTTAAAAGATGTGAATTGGGAGGAAAGCCCTTCGTTTGCCGAAGGAAAAATGCTCTTAAAAGGTATTGAAGGAAAAATTGGCATTGTAGATAGTGTATTTACTTCGAGTGAAGCAATGGAACATATGTGGGTTTTTCTCGATTCCCAAATACCAAATGGACAATTCTCTATTATTGCTTTAAAACAAGGGAAGACCGCTCCAACTCCCGTTATTCTTTCAAATGAAAACTCCGAAAAAATTTGGACAGCACAAAAATTACTCCAACCAGGTACAAAAGAAATGTCTCTACTTATGTCACTGCCTTCTGCTGGATTATGGGTTTTAAATGTGTATATAAATAAACAATACTATGAGCAACTTGTTATCAATGTAGAGTAATTTCTATTTCCGCAATTCGCTTCTCACACTCTTAATTACTCAAGATAATAGAACAACATTGTCATGAAGTAAAATTCATAATGCTATAAAGAATAACAACTTATTCCTTGTATTAAAGATTTCTTATCTGCTAAAAAGGAGACTTCTTTCGTAAGAAGGCTCCTTTTTAGCATTCATAACTTGGTATTTTTTTAATTTGCGCTACTCCTGACTCAATTGCTGCTTTTGCTACTGCCGCTGCCACACTTGGCACAACTCTTTTATCAAGCGGATTTGGGATAACATAGTTTTCATTTCTTTCTTCATCCGTAATAATGTTAGCAATTCCATATGCTGCTGCTAATTTCATTTCTTCTGTAACATCCGTTGCACGTACATCTAATGCCCCTCGGAAGATACCGGGAAACGCCAATACATTATTTACCTGATTTGGATAATCAGATCTTCCTGTGCCAACAACAGCTGCTCCGGCTGCTAATGCTTCATCTGGAAATATCTCTGGAATTGGATTTGCCATCGCAAATACAATTGGCTTTTTATTCATCGCCTGTACAAGCTCTTTTGTTAATACATTTGGAGCAGATACACCGATAAAAATATCCGCCTCACGAATTGCCTCTTTTAATGATCCTCGCACATGTTCTCGATTTGTTTTCTTCGCAATTTCTATTTGTTCTGGATTCATCCATAATTCTCCCTCACAAACAATGCCTTCTAAACTTACTAATGTTATATGTTCTACTCCGGCTTTTAATAACAAGTTACCAATTGCTATTCCCGCTGATCCCGCACCATTAATGACAATTTTCACTGTATTCATTTGCTTCTTTACAACTTTTAATGCATTAATTACAGCAGCTAACACGACAATTGCCGTTCCATGCTGATCATCATGAAAAACTGGAATATTTGTTTCCTCTTTTAGACGTTTTTCAATTTCAAAGCAACGCGGTGCTGCAATATCTTCTAAATTGATTCCAGCAAATGTCGGCTCTAAATTTTTCACAAGGGTAACGATTTCATCTACATCTTTTGTTCCCAAACATAACGGAAATGCATCTACGTTCGCGAATTTCTTAAATAAAATACACTTTCCTTCCATAACAGGCATCGCAGCTTTCGGTCCAATATCACCTAAACCAAGTACAGCTGTCCCATCGGATACAACCGCCACCATATTACCACGTGCTGTGTAATCATACGCTGTCTCTTCATCGGCCGCGATAGCTTTACAAGACTCCGCTACTCCTGGTGTATATGTCAAACTTAAATCCTCTGCTGAATTTACTTCTACTTTACTCGTAATTTCAATCTTTCCTACTAACTCTTTATGAAGTAATAATGATCGCTCATTAATTTGCTTTTCTAACATCGGTATATTCTCCCCTCAATTTGACAAGCTAGCCATATCTTTCTATAGCTAGCTTGCCCGATTGTTATTTAAGAAAACATTTTTAATAAAATTGTTGCGGTTACAACCATCGCTGCGCCACCTAAACGTGTTGAGATTTGCGCAAATGGCATCAATTCCATACGATTAGAAGCTGATAAGATTGCAACATCTCCTGTTCCACCTAAGCCGCTATGACACCCTGTTACAATCGCAGATTCAACTGGATACATTTTCATAACCTTTCCAACAAAATAACCGGACATTATCATTGTTAGAACAACTGAAGCACACACAACGACATATCCAAATGAAAGAACCTCTGCTACATCTTTTAATGGAATATATAATAACCCTAGACCAACCATTAGAGGCCACGTTAAATTTTTCGAAATAAATTTATATAATTGAAATGCCCCTTGCTCCATCTTTGCTGGCATTAATCTAAAATATTTCACAATTGCTGCCGAAAAAATCATAATGATAGCGCCTGGAATTCCAATAAATTTAGAGGCAAATCCTCCAAAAATAAAGAATGTGCAAGCAATTAATAATCCTGCTCCCATTAATGAAAAATCAATTGGCTTCTCTGTATTTTGTTCTTTTAGTAATTCTGCTTGATTATCCGTTTTTACTAATACACCATTCCCGCTTAGCTCTGGCTTTTTCTCACCTAAGCGCTTCATATACCCCGCGCCAATAATTGCAAACATATTCCCGATAATCGCCGCTGGAATAAGCTGTGAGACGAATGTTGCTGATGATTCATTTAAAATATCACTATAAGCTAATGAAAGTGGTAAAATCCCTTCTCCAATTCCTCCACTTACAATTGGCACAATAATAAAGAAGAATGTTCTCTTCATTTCAAATCCAAATAATGAACCAACTAATAGTCCTACTACTACAGATGCTATCGTTCCCACCACTAAAGGAATAAACATTCGAATAAATCCTTGCACTAACACTTTTCGATTCATTCCTAAAATACTTCCTACTACTAAACAAGAAATATATAAGTATAAAAAGTTCGATTTCTTCATTAACATCGTTGCAGCTTCCATAGACGCTGGATTCATCCAATTAAAAAAGACGAGTAAGGATGGAATGAATAATGAAAGAATCGCTGGACCACCAATATTTCTTAAAATTGGAATTCTCATTCCAATATCACCTAAGAAAATCCCCATAATCATAATAACGGCAAATCCACCAATCATATCTGCAGGCAATTTCTGATATATAGATGCTCCATAAATAATAGCTGCTAGAACAAGATATAATGGCAATGGTATAACACCTATTTTAATATTCATCATTTGAGAAGCGAAAGTTTCTTGTTTTGATTCATTTCTCTCCACAAATGATACCGCTTCCATATTATTTTGAATTCCCATGTGGCACCCCCTTATATTCTTATTCCCATATTAAAACGCTTCCAATAGTAAAAATAGTTTTTGTAAGTTTTGTAACCAATTTTGTAATTAAAAAAAGTATAAGCGACTTGTAAAAGTCGCTTATACATATAGATTTATTTTGTTATGATCAATACATCTTAATTTGCTTACAGGCCTTCCCACTTGTTGATATACCATTTCATTTTCTAAAACTCCAATTTCTATTAAAAACTTCACATATTTCCGAATAGATACTCTTGAGATCCCTACTAATTGAGCCATTTCATCAGTAGTAAATGACTTGCCGTAAAGCAACTCAATTTGCCGCCAAATGAGTTGTAATGTTTGCTTTGTTAGTCCTTTTGGCAACTCTTGATTTGCATTTCCTTCTACCTTTTCCTTTTTGAGAATGAGTGTATCTAATTCAGATTGACTAATCTGCTGTTGCTCTTTCATAAATTGAAACTTCTCCCGGTATGCAATTAACGCCTCTTTGAACCTTTCAAATGTAAATGGTTTAATTAAATAATCTACAACTCCGTATTGCAGTGCCTTTTTAATGCTGCTCATATCATGCACAGCTGAAATCATCATAATATCAATTTCTTTTTCTTGATTTCGAACATACATCAATAGCTCAAATCCTGTATCTTCAGGCATAAAAATATCGAGTAGAATAAATTCCACATTTAATTTCTCTAATATTCTTATCGCTTCTTTGACAGAGTAGGCGACTGAAACTAGTTCGAATCCCCCAATCTGCTCTAAATAATATTTATTTAGCATTGCTACCATCGGATCATCTTCTACAATTAAAACTTTAATCATCTTTGTATCTCATCCCTACTTTGTATATGGTATTTCAATTGTGATAGTTGTTCCCTTTTCTAATAATGATTGAATATGTATTTTCCCATTGATTCTCTTCATGCTTTCATTTACAAGAAATAACCCATAGCCTCGATTCTTTCCTTTTGTAGAATATCCTTTCATCAACACTGTATCAAGTCGATCTGTCGGTATCCCATGTCCTGTATCTTTCACTACAATCATTAATGTGTCTTCATAATAAATTGCAATTTGAACTCGCTTCTCTTCACAATTTGTTACCGCATCCAATGCATTATCAATTAAATTTCCCACAATCGTGATTAGCTCATGAATCATACTTTCATCAAATATATCTGGTAAATAAGAATCCTCACTTACAATGAGCTCTATATTCCTCTCTCTTGCATAGCTAAGTTTACCAAGTAAAAAACCAACAAATACAGGATTTTTAACTTTTTTCATAACACCACCAATTTCATATTGATGCTCTGATACCATACTACTAACATATTTCTGTAACTCATCATATTGCTTCATATGTGTAAGCCCCAGTACAACATGCATCTTATTCATAAATTCATGAGACTGCGCTCGCAATGCTTCAGCATATAATCGAATCCCTGTTATTTCTTCTGCCAATTTTCTTATTTCTGTTTTGTCACGAAAGGTTGCAATCGCACCAACAATTTCACCATCTACATATAGAGGAACCCTATTTGTAACAATCGTAACTCCATAAACATTTTGCTCTTCATGTAACTGAACTTGCCCTGTCTGTAACACTTCTTTAATACGTGAATTAGGCATATATGATTCAACATCTTTACCAATCCATTCTTCCTCAAGACTACTTTTTTTCAATAATCGCTTCGCTTCATTATTAATAAGTGTAACTCTTGCTTCTTTATCTACTGCAATAATTCCTTCTTTAACAGATTGTAGCATTGTATTTCTTTCTTCTAAAATTTTTGCAATTTCATGTGGTTCAAGGCCAAATAAAATCTTTTTAGTATGTCTGGCTAATAACACTGCCCCAATAATTCCAACTAATATTCCTATGCTAATCCCAATATAAATAATATGTCTACTTTCTTTCGTTCTCTCTTTTACATTATCAGCTGAAATCCCAACAGCAACTGCACCAACTTGCTTTCCTGCTTCAGAAAATACAGGTACAAATACGCGCATCGAAATCCCTAACGTTCCTTCAGCTAAAGACACATGTTCTTTTCCTTTTAAAACCGTTCCCTCATCCCCTCCAACAAAATGATGACCGATTTTTTGAGGATTTGGATGAGATTTTCGAATTCCCTTCATATCCATAACGACAATAAACTGAACATCTGTATTTTTTAATAACCTGTTCGTATATGTTTGAATTTCAACTGCATCTCTTCTACCTGTTAAGCCTTCCAACACAATTGGTGAATGCGCTACAATACGCGCAATTATTTTGGCTTTTTCTGCTTGGCTTTCTTCTGTCGTACGCTCAACATGATGACTAATTAAAATATCCGTTACAAGTAAAGAAAGTACAACAACAGTGCATACCAGCAGTGTAATCGTTTTCCATAAACTTAATAACCTTCTATTTCTCATCCTTTCATTGACTCCCCTATTGTTTATCAAAATCATACTTCTTGAGATAGAAAAATAAGTAAGGCAATAACAATTTCACCTTACTTATTTCATACTATTCTAGTTTAAATTCACTAATCATTTCTTGTAACTCTTCCGCCATCTCTGCTAAATTTTGCGCAGCTGAATGAATTTCAGTCATCGAGCTAACTTGTTCTTCAGCAGATGCTGCGATACTTTGCACACTCGCTGTATTTTCTTCTGCGGCCGCTGCAATTTCATCAATTGCATTTGTTACTTCATTCGCTTCTCTTGCCATAAGCTTAGTCGTATCTACCATTTGATTCACTTGTGAAACGATATGATTTGTCGAATCTAAAATTTCAGCAAAATTTAATTTTGTTTTGCTTACAACTTCTAATCCACACTGAACCTCGTCACTTACATATCCCATTGATTGTACAGTATTCTCAATATCAGTTTTAATTTCTTTAATTAAATTAGCAATTTCACGTGATGATTCCCCTGACTGCTCTGCCAACTTTCTAACCTCATCTGCCACAATGGCAAACCCTCGTCCCTGCTCGCCTGCGCGAGCTGCTTCGATCGCTGCATTTAAAGCAAGTAAATTTGTTTGCTGAGCAATACTTTGAATAGCTTCTGAAATAGCACCAATTTGTTTAGATTTCTCATCAAGACGCTTGATCATACCATCTGAGTGCGAAACAGATTTAGAAATAGAATGCATTTGTTTCGCCGTTTGACCTACTAGTTTTTCCCCTTCACCAGCTTTTTGTCTTGTATGAGATGAAGAAACAGAAATAGCTTGTACGCTTCCTGTTAAATTTTGAATTGCCATGTTTACTTGCTGTAATGTCGCTGCACCTTCTTCAACCCCTTGACTTTGCGATTCTGCTCCGCTTGATACTTGTTCCAACGCTAATGTAATTTGATCTGTTGCATCATTTGCCTGTTGTACATTCGCTGTTAGCTCCTCAGCTGATGCGGCCACATGCTCTGATGAAAAGCTAATTTTTGAAATAACACTACGAAGAGAATCTGACATTTTATTGAATGACTGTGCCAAATTTCCTATTTCATCTTTCGAATAAATCTTGAGTTCTTCTCTTAAATCACCTTTACTAATTTTATGTGCAGAATCCACTATTTTACGTAACGGTTTTATAATAGATTGCACAAGGAAATAAACTAAAATACTACCAAGAACAATAGAAATCGTAATAACAATTAATGTTTTATAAAAGACTGGCTCAGCTGCTTGAACCACTTCCTCTGCAAACATAACCCCAACTATTTTCCATCCTGTTTTTTCATTTGTTATAAAAATTATGTTTTTGTCATCGCCTTTTTCTGTATAGGATAAGCTTCCTTGCTTTTTCTCATAAATAGGCGTTACCCAAGAATCTGTAATCTTTGAACCAACTTTTTTTGATGGATGACTAACAACTTGTTTATTTTGATCTAAAATAACAGGATACCCTTTATTACCAATTTCTATCATCTTAGAAATCTTTAATATGTTATCTAGATTTAAATTAATCCCTACAACACCTTTACCATCCTTCGTTTGCTTTGCAACCGTTACCACCATATTTTTTGTAGATGTTGATTGATACGGAGTCGTAACAATTACTTTTCCTTTGTTTTCAATCGCTTCTTTATACCATGACCTTTCCGTTGGATTATATCCATCGGGCATTTGCTTAAATGGCTCTCTTATAAATTTCCCTGTCTGCGTTCCAATATAGATGCCTTCTACCTCTGGGTGAAGCCTCATATATTGTTTGAATTTTGTTCTTACAATATCTTCTTGTCCGTCCGGATATGTATCCTCAGTTAAAACATCTGCAAAGTACGCCGCATCCACATATTTCGCTTCCATATTTTGTTTAATCACACTATTTAAAACTGCGACATTTTCCTTTGCTTTTTTCGTAAGTTGTTGATCAAAATTTTCCTTGGCAGTCTGATATGATACACCACCAATAATAAATCCAGGTATAGTTAAAATAATTAAAAATGCAAAAACTAACTTCTTCTTAATACTTGTTCCTCTAAATCGTTTCCATATATTTTGCATAATACCCCACCTCTAGTTGAATATCAAACATCTGTGTTATTTTATATAATCAAAATCCATAAAACAATATATAATGATTAAATTTCGGAAAATTGTCAATTAAATGTTTGAAAACTATTCACTCATTTGAATAATCCTTATATGTAATTGTTGCTGTTCAATATCTCTTTCTTATAAAAAAGAAGCGGAATTCAGTAGCATATATCTCTATACTACATTCCGCTTCTTTTTCCGCTTTTTGATGCATTCCAAAATTGAATATATATACTTGCTTGTTTATTTGAATGGTTCTAGAAAAGAATTACATGATTCTAAAACTCTTATTTATACTCGACTAAATAAGTATAAGGAGTTCATTTCTAAGAAGTATCATCTGTACTCGTATCCAAAATAATTTCATCAAGTCGTTTCACGTTCATATCTTTTCTCATTCATTGAAATCGCTTGGCTTCCCATTTGAACCCATGCCTGTTCAAAGTTTTTTCGTGATACGCGTATGCTCGGTTGGTTGCTAAGCGGGTCATGAATGTATACCGATTCCTTATCATAGCCAATGAGAAGAACACAATGTTCATTGTATGTAATTGAAACATTTCCTGTCTTTGTTTTCCATATACGAAATTCATCCGTATCTAATGGAGCGTATGTTGCATTTGTAATCATCACAACAGGATTACCAGCTCGTATTCTTTCATAAATTCCCTCTATATTTTTACCTGTTAAATCAACAACTTGATTCGGTAAATATTTAGTTGCTAGCTGAAAAAGCGGCTTATGATATACCCCATACCCGGGCTCAGAAAATGTATAAATGTTCCCTACAAATCCTTCATTCGGATTACCACGCAAACCGTTATGTAAAAACGGAATTTTAGGTATTTCTTCTGCAAGTGTCATTTTATCAACTGTAACACCCGCATACTGTAACATCATCGCTAAACTTGTTACTTCACACCCTCTATCCAATTCTGGCGCTTGTCTAATGAATGGAACATGTTGTAATAATACCTTTTCTTCATTTCTTTTTTGTACATTTTGTGAAGTTGAAAAAAAGCGCTGCGTTTGATCATTTATAGAAACTGGATAAAAAGCAATATTCTTGGTCACCTCTTTATGATCTGTAATCGGCAGAATATCATTCTTATTTATGTACATACTACTGCTGCTGATGCCGACTCCAATTAAGCAAATACATTTCTTCCAATTGCGTATCATTCTTTTATTTCACGCCCTTGTTCATTCGTTAAAAACAAATAGTCTTATTGTTCTTTCGAGCTTTTCAAGTATTTTTCCTTATTGTTTATCCATTTCTTGCTCCATTCACCATTTGAATCGCTTCTTGCTTATTTCTTTTTTATGTTTCATAAATAGCTTGTCCATATAAAGTAATATAATACTTTCTAGTAGCTAGGTTCACATGATAAGAAATGATGAATAAAAATAATCATGTATGATCCTCCAACTATAGAAAAAAGTAAGAAATCATGATGTTCCTGACCTCTTACTTTTTCTTTCATACTACTCTATCGTTTCAAGTGTTTCGTTCGCTCCCGCTTCTTTGAGCATATTTACGATTTCTGTAAAACCTCTTCTTTCTGCATGCTCCAAAGGCGTTATCCCTTCACGATCCGCTAAATTTACATCTGCTCCATGATTGATTAGTAGTTGCACAACTTGTTTATGATTCTCACTACCATTTCCTAACACAATTGCCTTAAGTAAAGCTGTCCATCCATCATCATTTTTATCGTTCACATCAATATCTGTACGATTTAATAGCTCTTCGACTACTTCGACATGCCCTCTCTCAGCAGCTGGAATAAGTGCTGTCCCACCAGAACGGTTTGTTTCTCTTACATTTGTTCCAGCATCAATTGTTAATCTAACAATATCGACATATCCTTCAGTACTTGCATAAAGAAACGGATTGTCTTGCTTTTTATCCTGTAATTCAATATCAGCCCCTGCCTGAATCAAAGCCTTTACAGTTTCAACATGATTGTAATATGTTGCAGCCATGATAGGTGTTTCTCCTTGGTCACCTGTTACATTTATATTCGCTCCGTCTTTTATTAACTTAATAGCAGTTTCTGTATCACCAAGCGTTGCCGAAAGCAATAATTGCTTATCCATTAAGTTCATGCTCTTTTCTTCTTTTTCCTTCTGTTTCTTTTCACTTTTCACATGAACTGGCTTCATTTCAGGTTCTTCTTGTTTATCACAAGCCACTGCCATCATTAATAACCCCAATAACATACATAATAAAATCTTTTGTTTCCTCACACTTACAGCTCCTATGAAAGATAATGTTTTTTTAACCATTCCTTCATTACATGTAATAATTCTTCTTCAATAGTTTTATCCAGAAGTCCCTTATATTCCTTCCTTAATCGAAGCATTGTGTGCTTATGTTCAGCATTTCTTAAAACATGATTCATGTTCGGAATGATATGCCACTCTGCTTTATCATGAACATGTGAAACAATTCGCTTCGCATATTCAGGAGGCACCTGTATATCCCTTCCTCCTGTAATTGCTAAAACTGGGCATAATACTTTTTCTAAATATGAAATTACATTATATTGTAACCGTTCTCTTAACCATTTGGCATCTAACTTTATACTTTTTGTCCAACTGCTGTTTTCTTCCAAAAGTTGTACTTCCCTCATCATTTTATCATTTCTTAATTTCATATGATACGGTATTTTGAAAACCTTCCATAACCAGCTTACAAATCTAGAACATCTCTCGTTCACATGATTTTCTATTTTTGCTTCTAATATAGAATTTGCTGGTTCCACCGCACCTGCAAGCATAATGAAACCAGCAACAGACTCCTTACTATAAAATGAAAATTTAATCAGTAGGGGGTTTTCTTCATCCTCCACTGATTATGAGCCCTCACCAATCGGGCTGTTACGGGCAGCCCTAATCCCCCCTATCTTCCTTTCTTCTTTCTAACTCTTGAGGTGGGAGTCTTACTGTCCTAAAATAGCGAGATAAACCGCTGGTGCTAGTAGCGCTCCTTCGCCATATCCTGCGATAATGATTCGTTTTGGATCTATGAGCGGATGAGCTTTTAAAAAACGAACCCACAAAGTAGCATCATCAATTAAATCTTGTATTCCTATTTTTCTATAATTCCCTTTACTTTTACAACCTCTCCGCTTATCATAACGCAACACCGCAAATCCTAATGCTGTCCAATAATAAGCTAATTCTTTATATAAGTTTACTTGTAAACATCCAACATTTCATCACGATCCAATTTTCCAGCATCACTAATCATCATAATTGCTGGATATATTTCCGCGTAATATGTAGGAATTGTTAAAGTGCCTTGAAGGGGAGTAACACTTTTGATTGTTACCAACAATTCTTTTCCCATTGTTATTCTCTCCCTATCTTTTTGAAGATAGTCGGAACGAAAACAGTTATAAGTTCTTCCTTTTACGCCTTATGTTATCGTATTAAAAGTGAAATATAGACATTCCATTTCTTCTAACGAAATGTTGTACAGTTTACAATGAATGTGCTTGGAATGAGCCTCTAACCAAAAAAGGTGTGTAGTAACTTCTACGCACCTTTTTATTCACAACCTGTAATGATTAAATCATCTTCTAATGTTATTAATAGTGTGTCCGTATTCACTTTTTGACCAACTTCTATATTTACCGCTCTTATATTTCCGCTAATACCAACTGCAACCTTTTCTAATGTCCCATCATTTTTGCGAATCATCATTAACTTTTCCCATTCATAAACATAGGATGACTCATCAACAAAAATCTCTTCTACCACTCCGATACACGGGCTATAAATTTCTTCAATTATTACTTTCATTCAAAACCTACTCCCTACTTCACACGTCTCTATTTTCTCATCTATTCTATCACCCTTGTCTTGAACAAATTATATTTTTAAATATTCTAAACAAAACTTATGAATACTGTAAAAGCGGAGTAGCCTTCCCCACTCCGCTTTTACCTCTTATACTCTAAATTTCCCTATCATCTCTTGCAATTCTTCAGCCATTTGTGATAAATGTACTGCTGCTGAATTAATTTCTTCCATTGAAGCCAATTGCTCTTCAGAAGAACCAGCGATATTTTGTACACTTGCTGCATTTTCTTCAACTGTTGCTGCAATTTCATTCATAGATGAGCTTACTTGGTTCGCATCCGTCGTCATACGTTTTGCGATTTCTGCCATATTATGAATTTGTGACACAGTATCATTTGTAGATTGTAATATTTCCGCAAAGCTTTGTTTTGTTTCATTCGCAACAACAATCCCTGATTCTACTTCTGCTCCTACTTGATTCATCGAACCTACAGTTTGTTTTATATCCGATTGAATTTCTACAACTAGTTTTCCAATTTCTGTTGAAGATTTCCCCGATTGCTCAGCTAATTTTCGAACTTCATCTGCTACAATTGCGAAACCTCTGCCATGCTCGCCTGCTCGCGCCGCCTCAATCGCTGCATTTAGTGCTAATAAATTTGTCTGCTCCGCAATATTTTGAATGACTTCAAGAATCTCTCCAATTTGTTTTGATTTATCCTCGAGCAGTGTAATTACTTTATCTGATTGCGAAACAGACTCATGAATTAATTTCATTTGTTGAACAGTCTTTTCGACTAACTTCCCACCATTTTCAGCTTTTTGTTTTGTATATGCAGACGCATTTGATACAAGTGAAGAACTATCCGCAACACGTTGAATGCCTTTTGTAACTTCTTCCAGCAACATTGCACCATCTTCAACTTCTCGATTTTGTATTTCCGCACCGCTTGATACTTGCTCCATTGCTTTTGTAATTTGCTCTGTCGCTTCACTTGCTTGCTTCACACTAGCTGTTAATTCTTCTGATGAGGCTGCTACATGGCCTGCTGACAGATTAATTTTGGAAATTAGATCATGTAGAGCTGTTGCCATTTCATTAAAGCTAATCCCTAATTGCCCAATTTCATCATTCGAATGAACACTCACCTTTTCTGTTAAGTCACCTTCACTAATTTTTTTCGAGGACATAACAAGTTGTTTTAACGGTTTAATAATAGATGCAATAATGAAATAAATTAAAACCCCACCAATTAATAAAGAAATACCTATTACAGTTAATGTTTTGAAAAAAATTGGTGCAGCTGCTTGAATGATTTCTGCCGAAGGCATAATACCTACTATTTTCCACCCTGTTTTCTTATTTGTTTCAAAAATTACATTCCGTTCTTCACCGTCTTGGACAAATTTGAAATCTCCTTTTTCTTTTTGATACAGCTCTTGTATTGCTGAGTCTTCTAATTTTTCACCTGGCTTTTTCGTTGGATGTGCCACCACACGTGTATCTTGATCAAAAATTGCTACATACCCTTGCTTACCGATATTAACCATTTTTGAAGTATTTACAATATCATTAATAATTAAATCAATACCAAGAACACCACTTTTATCCTCATTTTGTTTTGCTAATGTAATCACTATGTTTCCTGTCGTTTTGGATTTATATGGAGCTGTTACAATTACCTCTCCGTTTTTTTTCACCGCCTCTTTATACCAATCTCTTTCTGTAGGATTATATCCTTCTGGCATTTCAGTAACCGGTGATTGAATAAACTGCCCATTATTAGATCCAGTATAGATGGCCTCCAATTCTGGATGTAACTGATTATATTCTTCTAATTTATTCTGTATATTTTGAACTTGATCCCCTTGATAACTCGCTTCGGTAAATAATTTTGTAAAATATTCAGCATCCACTTGCTTCTTATCTAGTTCTTTATTAATGACATTATTTAAAATTTTTATGTTATCTTTTGCTGTTTCCAAAATTGTATCATTAAAATTTGTTTTCGCTTGTAGATAAGACGTCCAACCAATTACAATACTTGGAAGAACCAAAATGATAATATATGATACAAGTAATTTCGTTTTTAAACCTATTCCTCTCAATTTCTTTTTTCCTTGTTCCATTTCTCTGTCTCCTTTATATTTTGTTCATAGATATTTCGTGATAGTATCCATTTGTAAAAATGATGACATAATTAAGTCTTACATATATTTTTAATTCTATATAAAACGAATAATGAAAACAATATATAAGATTGTCTATTTTTTTTAATTTTCAACAATACAAAAAGAGCTTCTGATACGTGACCCAGAAGCTCTTTTTGTATTATTATTGTTTATCGTTCCTTTGTTCTTCTACCACTTGTACAGGAAGCTGCTCCTTTACTACTTTCTCCACCGCATCTTTTCCTGCGAAACTTTCTAATAGTTCTTTTAAGTCAATACCAGAAGAAGCTTTCAATGTTTCTTGCATCGTTGCCATTAAGTCTGTTGCATACCCTGCAACTTTTCCAGCACCGCTGTTTTTTCCACCACCGCCTGTATCAACAACTGTAATCTTATCAATATTACTAAGCGGACTCGCAATTTCTTTCGCATAGCTTGGAAGCATTTTCAGAACCATATCCATAATTGCTGCTTGCCCATATAATTCAAATGCTTCGGCAATTTTTTGTTTTGCTTCTGCTTCCGCTAAACCTTTTAGTCTAATAACATCTGCTTCTGCAGTACCTTGTGCTTTCTCAACTTCTGCCTTCGCTTCCCCTTGCGCCTTTTCAATTTCTGCTTTTGCTAACCCTTCTACACGTACTTCTTCAGCCCGTGCTTTTGCTTCCGCTTCAATCTTATATTGATCTGCATCCGCTTTTTTCATTTGTCTTACTTTTTCTGCTTCTGCCGCTTGCTCAACTGCATAACGATCTGCATCTGCTTTTTTCTTTACTTCAGCATCATATTGTTTCTCACGACGAGCAATTTCTTTTTCTTCTAATTCAATTTGTTTTTCACGCTCAATAATTTTCACTCGCATTTGTTCTTCTGTTACATTTTGTTGTGCTTTTGCTTGCTGTAATTCATAGGAAAGATCCGCATCCGCACGAGCCTGCTCTTGTTCTTTCTTATATGATTGCACTTTTAACTCTTTATATTTTTCTGCTTCTGCAATTTGAGCATCGCGTTGATATTCAGCTTCTTTCGCTTCCTTTTCAGCACGTGCTTTTTCAATGCGCGCTTCTTTTTCACGCTCTGCATTTGCAATTTGAGCATCACGCTTAACAGTTGCAATTTGCGGTTGACCGAGTGCATCTAAATAGCCATTTTTATCTGTAATTTCTTTAATTGTAAAAGAAACGATGCGAAGTCCCATTTTCTTTAAATCTGAAGACGCTACTTCATGTACTTTCTGTGCAAATTGTTCTCTATTACTATATGCATCTTCCACCGTCATCGAGGATAAAATCGCTCGTAAATGCCCTTCTAATACTTCTTTTGCCTCCACTTTTAACTCTTCTGTTTCTTTTCCTAAATATTGTTCTGCTGCCGTTGATACTTCTTCAATTGTTGAGCCTACTTTAATAATGGAAACACCATTTACAGTAACTGGTACCCCTTGTTTTGTATACGTATCACGCGTTCCAACTTCTAATTTATAGTTTAATAAACTAAGAGGTTCTGCACGCTGCATAATTGGTACAACAAAAGTACCTCCACCACGAATAATTTTAATTTTCTTTCCATCATCCGTCGTCACAACATTTTTACCACCGCCAAGCCAGTTTCCTGTGACAATTAAAGCTTCATCTGGACCAACGGTGCGATATTTCGTGATAAATACTAAAATAAGCAAAAGTAAAATTGCGAGTAATACACCACCAATAATTAATGGAATCATGTAAACTCCTCCTTACCACTTTGGTTTTTTTAAAGAATGAGCAATATTTCGTACAAGTAGTACTCCATCTTGTACTCCTTCTATCATTACTTGTGTACCTTGTAAAATATCCTGCTTTCCAACCGTTTTAGCTGGTATCGCATTACTTCCAAATTTTGAAGAAATTAACACTTCTCCAAATCCTTCCTTTGGAATAGTAATAATGACTTCTCCTCTGCAACCGATAAATTCCTCCATACCATGTACTGTATTTTGTTCAGATTCAGCAATGGGTTTTAAAATTAATATTTTCATAATAAAAACACCAATCAGTGATATACAGAGCGAAAGAATAAAGATAACGATACTATCTAAAGACAATACATATTCACCAATATAACTAAAACCACAAAGCATAGCTAAGAAACTTAGTAGCAACGTGACAATAGAAGTAGATCCACCTCCAAAGCTAAATACAGATTCAAAAATATCTCCAAAAAAGATGTAAATCACAGTAAGAATAGTAATAATAATAAATCCGTATAAATAAATTGTCTCAAGTGGATACCCCAATACAGACATGCCCGCTGTCCTCCTTTCTCTTTCATACTTCTTTTTTATATGTATGCTTCACCTCTTTCGATATTTTTTCACAATTTTCAGTCATTTATTCTTTAAAAGAAAAACCTGTCGTACAGGTTTCCTAAAAAAGAACAGGAGGAGCCTGTCGTGACAGGCTCCTCCTAAAAAACAACCGATATATTGTATATTTATATAATATATCATTTCCCATAAAAAGTAAAGTTTCGTATACATCGGACATACACTTATTTTACTGATAATGTGTATGTCCCATTTCCGTTATCAAATTTATATACATATAAATAATACTTTCCTGGTTTTGCTTCAAATTTCCCTTTTATATCATTTCCATTAGCTTGGCCATACGCAACATAATTTTGCATATCTGATTCATGATGAAGAACCCATGTCATCCCAATGTTATGTTCATTTACAACAGAAATATCTATATTTTTTGAAGAAGTGACATCAAAAGTATAAATATCTGTACGATCTTCATTCATAAGACTACCTTTTATCAATGTATGGAATGCAATAGGATTCGCTTCCTCCAGACGATTATTTGGTTCGGATTCTACCGTTGTTTCGTGTCCTTTTCTAACAGTAACGGTTGTTTCGGTTTTCGCTTCTTTTCCTTTATCGTCTTTTACTGTTAATGTTACTTTATATGTTCCTTCCTGCTTATATACATGTTTTGGATTTGCTTCCGTAGTTGTTGTACCATCTCCAAAATCCCATAAGTAAGAAGTAATTTTTCCATCCTCATCTTTGGAACCATCACTATTAAACTGAATGGCTTGATTTACATTTCCATTGTATGGACCATTTATATTTACAACTGGAGCTTGATTTTCTCCACTATCTGTTGCGATACCATGAAATACAACATCGTATTCGAATTGATTTTCTGCATTTACACGATAGTTCACAAAATAAGCTGTAACTGTTTTATAACCGCTCCATTCCTTCTGAGTCAATTTTTCTAGAGATTGGTTGATGTGCTTACTCATCTCTTTCCAGTCCTCAGCTTCTCCCTTTGTCGTACTACCTGTATACGTTCCTTCTACCGTAAATGTATCAAAAAATTGGGACTTATGCTTTTTAATCGTTGCCCCTTTCAGATTCGTTGTATCCTCGATATCTTTCTTCACTTCTGTTAATGCCTTTGGTGCATGCTCTGCTAAATAATCATCTGATACCTCTGGCACGTTATATCTTTCTTGATTATCAATTAATTTTTGCATATACGCCTGGTACTCAGTATTTAAATTCGCATCCTTACTTAAAGCCTCACGATATGCATCATAATTCTTCACATCATTCGCTCGAATTAAGTCTTGAATTTGATCAAATATTTCAAAACGATGATTATATAAATAGGACTGTAGTGCAAAAGAATAGTTATAAAAATCCCATGAACCATATTTTGCAAATAATGTTCGTTCTGCTGTATAACGATTTGCAGGATCAGATGATAATCCACTAATTATACTTTTACGTGGAATAACATTGTTCATACGAGTAGATCCTGCAAAGAACTCTGCATTCCCTTCTTGAAACCAAGTTAATCTCTCATTTTGATACATATCTCCTTCTCCAAATAAACCAGGAACCTCATATCTCCCTTGTAAATAATGAGTAAATTCATGACGGAATAACTCTTCTAAACTATAAATACTTTGTTCTGGGGTACGTTCATATGTAAAGAAAGTTCCGTCTTGTTCAATATAAATTCCACCATTATTTGTTTCATATCCATATAGTTGTCTATTAAGCTTATATTCATCTGGACTATTATAAATAACAACTGTTAGCACATCATCCGGATTACCTGGCTCTAGCGCTTTATCATTTCCAATCACACGATGATATTGCGCTTTTACTTCTTTAGCAGCCCAGTACAATCGCTTCACTTTTTCTTCTGTTACTTTATCCCCTGTTTTAAATACAATAGATCCATCATCAAATGTATATGTTTTTGGCAAGTACCGTTGTTTTCCCTCTTCACGTATTTTCTCTGCATCTATTTTATTTCCATTGTAATCTTTTCCGCCATAATTCGTTTTAATCTGCTCTACTGCAACAAAATAAGCATCACTTAAATGCGGATACATATGCATTGCTTGTGTAACAACTGCTAATCCTTTATTTGGGTCACTATGAAATTTCCCTAAACGACCTGCAAAATAAATGCCATTATTAATTAACCAACTATTTTCTGTTGTTACATGCTGTAAAAGCGCAATACGGCTCACTTCATTTACAAAAGCATCCATTTTACCGTACCACATTGTTTGATTTGCTTCTTTATACGAAGCATACACATAAGAATCTATATCATAATCAATCCCTTGTATAAGACTATATACAGCTTGCCCTTTCATAAAATCGCTTACATAAGTAGCGAGATTATCATTGTACTGTTTTAAAATATTTGCTGCATATTGCACTGTTTCAACATCGCTCGAAGCGTTACTAATTAATTTCCCGTATGCAGATACTACCGTATCTTGTTGTTCTGTCCCAAGTTTAAAGTTTGGATTTTTCGCAATGGCTTTTAATGCTGGCAAGCATTTATCATGGAAACTACGCTCATTTAAATAGTTTAATTCTTTATGATAGAAACCAAGGTAAAAAGCTGAACGTAACACTTCAACAAATGTATCAATTCCTTTTGCATCATCTTTTGTAAATGTACTCCCACGACGACCTAATTCATCAATCAGAACTTGCATTCTTTCCTTATTTTGATAAAACGTTTTTGTGTCTTGATTAAATTGAAATAAATCTGTGATTTGATTCCAACGAATATTTGCCAATGTATCAATCAATTCTTCATTATTCATTTTATTGAAATCAGCCATAGAATAACTTTCTTGAAACTGTTTAGATTCCGTTCTCTTCATTCCAAAAGCTGGACGTTGAGAAAAATCTCCCGTTCTTAATCGTTCTTCAAAAGATAATGTTTTATTTTCCTGCGAAACATGAGCAATTTGATCCGTCTGAGTTTCAACTCCAATCGGCTTCATTTGCATGACATTATAAGGTATTTTTTCTTCTGCTGATACTTGTGTTTGAATACTTCCAAATGATAAAGCTACTGTACTAATACCGAGCATCATTTGCGTAATTTTTGATTTCTTATTCATAATAACTTCCTTTCATCTTTATATTTCTATATTAATTACTTAAAATTTAACATATTATACTAGTAAAATAATGTAAAATGCAATATTTCATATTATTGTTTGATAAATTGTGAACATTTCTCAAACAATATCTCTACCTTATAAATTCGTTAAAAACCGAATTTTTTGACATTTAAACTCGTTATTGTTATAATAAATATAATTATTAACTTTATTAAATAAAAGGTGGGATTCTATGATAAAAAAAAAGAACAGTGTATTCTATATCTCCATCTTGCTTACAACATTATTTATTATATGGGGTGCGATTCCAGCAAGTTGGATACAAGGCTATGATTTACAAAGTGTTACTTCTTCATTAAACTCATTTATCCTCAATAAGTTTGGATGGTTTTACTCTTTACTTATGACCACAATGATTATTTTAGCTGCTTATTTAGCTTTTTCAAAATATGGTTCAATCCGTCTTGGTAAAGATGATGAGAAACCAAAATACAGTTACCTGTCTTGGCTTTCTATGTTGTTTGGAGCAGGAATGGGAGTTGGTCTTCTCTTTTATGGAATTGCTGAACCAATTTCGCATCTTGGTTCACCGCTTACTGGTGAACCTGGGACAGAACAAAGCGCAAAACTTGCTATGAGATATTCTTTTTTCCACTGGGGACTCTTCCCTTGGTCACTATATGCAATGGTTGCTTTAACAATCGCATACTTTACATTTCGAATGAAAAAAGGTAGTACAATTAGTGCTACAGTTACTCCTTTATTTAATCGATCGAAAAACTCTCCTATCGGAAAAACAGTCGATATTTTAGCTGTTTTAGCAACCGTCTTTGGAATTGTGCCATCTGTAGGAATCGGTGCACAACAAATTGCAGGAGGCTTAAACTATTTATTCCCTTCTATTCATAATACCATTAGTACACAGCTCATACTCATCGCCATTTTTACTATACTGTACTTAACAAGTGCACAGACTGGTTTAGATCGTGGGATTAAATATTTGAGTAACTTAAACTTCTCCCTAGCAAGTATATTACTCATTTCCTTTTTATTTCTTGGACCAACTGTCTTTATTATGAAATATTTTACCTCTACAATAGGTTCTTATATCGGATCACTACCAAGTATGGGATTAGAATTAGGAGCCTTTAGCAAAAACTCCTCTTCATGGATTGAGAATTGGACCATTTTCTATTGGGGCTGGTGGATCTCTTGGTCTCCATTCGTTGGAACATTTATCGCAAGAGTTTCCCGCGGACGTACGATTCGAGAATTCATTTTTGGCGTAGTTTTCATTCCAACACTCATTTGTACATTTTGGTTTGCCGTTTTTGGCGGTACTGCTATCCATATGGAAATGTTCCAATCGCTTGGAATTGCTGATGAAATCGCCAAAAACGGCACAGAAATCGGATTATTTTCCGTTATTTCTCATTTACCATTCTCAACGTTCTTAACAATTATAAGTCTCGTGTTAATCGCAACGTTCTTTGTTACATCGGCTGATTCTGCAACATTCGTTGTTTCTATGCAAACGAGCAATGGGAGCTTATCACCAAAGAACCATTTAAAATTAATTTGGGGATTAACAATTGCAGTCATTGCTGCTATTCTCTTACGAGCTGGCGGACTAAAAGCCTTGCAAATTGCAGCCATTATCGCTGCCTTGCCATTCTCATTTGTTGTCATTTTAATGATTACTTCATTATTTAAAGCATTGCGACAAGAAAACGTTGCTATGCAAACGAAACAAGCAACAAATACTATTAAAAAAGTAATGTAATGTAATGTAAAGCACCTCTCGCTTATTGAGAGGTGCTTTTTATGATTGACACTCAATCGTTTGATAGCATTACAAGTCTTAAAAGAATTGTTGGGAAAAAATAAGGAACCTAACTACTTCTTCGATATTTGAAATAGAACATATATATAGAAACATTTCCTTCATATACATATGATATATCACTTAAAAAATTTAATGTATAATATATATTGTTATATTCTTTCAGACTTTTCAACATAAATTGAAAATGCCTAAAGAAAATAAATGATAGATCAGGAGAAATTAGAATGTACACAAAACTATTAAAATCAATCACTTCACTCACACTAATTGGAAGCGCTCTATTATATACACATACTGATACCATCAAAGCTGCTGAAGTGCCCTCTTCTTTTTCTGATGTTCCCCAAAAACATTGGGCATACCCTGCTATTACGACTTTAGCAAGTCAAAATATTATTGCAGGCTATGGAAACGGAAAATTTGGTTTAGGTGATGTTGCTACTCGCGAACAAGTAGCCGCTTTAATTTACCGCGTACTATTTCCTAATAAAAAGAATGGCACTTTCAGTAATGATAATACTCGCTATATTTTAAAAGATGGCTCACAATTGAAAAATCCTTATCGTGACATTACGCATTCTTCTACCATGTTTCCAGAAGAAATTTTAGCACTTACAGATTTAGGAATTTTTAAGGGGGACGACCAGGGAACCTTCAGACCAAAAGATTCTATAAGCCGAGCAGAGATGGCACAAATTATAAAAAATGCCTTTCATCTTTCTACAAAACAAGGACATATATTTCATGATATTCCAAAAAACTTTTGGGCAGAAGATGCGATTAGTGCTATACAATCCAATCATATTGCAGCTGGTACAGGCGATGGGAATTTTGAACCATTCAAAACTGTAACTCGTGAACAATATGCCCAGTTCTTATACAATGCTTTAGAATATAACAAACAAGCCAATGGAAATATGAAACAACAAGCTAATACCCCACCAAAAGATATGCAATTACTAGAGGAATTTAAACATGAATTACAAAAGCATATCAATGCCTATGAAGTAAACATTACACTTCCTTATAAAACACAAAATAGTAATAGGCAGGAAGTGATGGATATACTTTTTAATGCGTACAAAGAACTGATGAATACAAATGAATATGCGAATTATACACTAGCCCGCACTTCATATTCTCTCTCTGGTTCACCTGGTAATTATCGTTTTACTTTAAACATTACATACCGTGAATCGAAAGAACAAAGAGAATATGTCATGAAACAAACAAAAGCAATTGTTCAGTCTATTATTCAAAGTGGCATGGATGATCATGAGAGAGTAAAAGCCATTCACGATTACGTTGTAAAACATATTGCCTATGATACTTCTTACCATGCTTATACAGCATATGAAGCACTAGCAAACCGTTCCGCTGTTTGCCAAGGTTATGCACTATTAACCTATCAATTACTAAAAGAAGCTGGAATAGATAATCATATTGTAACAGGCACTGGAAATGGAGAGCCACATGCTTGGAACTTGGTGAAAATCGACAATAAATGGTACCACCTTGATACAACATTTGATGATCCTATTCCAGATGAGCAAGGAAGAGTTATGTATTCCTATTTCAATGTAACAGATGAACAGCTCTCAAAAGACCACCAATGGAATCGTAACGCATATCCAACGGCTACTACAAACTATTACAATGAATTAATCAATAAAGTCTCAGCTGGCAGTCCAAAATCAGCGAGCTATGAACAAATATTAAAAGACACAAAATTAATGTATCAATCAAAGCAATATGTTGCTGACAACTATGAAGAACTAACAGCAAAATTACAACAGCAATTCTCAGCAAAACCTGAAAAAGTTGAAGTTCTTTATAAACAATCCGTGCAAAATGCTATGCAGGACATCAAAAAAGCCCTTGCAGAAATCCATCTACCAGCTGGTGCACAAAGAGCTTCCTACAAAGCTACACCATACAGTGCAAAAGAAGGCTACTCATTTATAACAATTACTTTTACATATTAAAAATACGCCAAGGCATCTATAAAAGATACCTTGGCGTATTTTATTACTATGCCATTCTTTCACTGGATTCTTCCCTAAAAAAGCTCTTCATCGCATGAAATACATCTGCTTTTTGCTTTAAAATATAATATCTAAATTTTTCTTCCTTTATATTTTTATAGGCTGACATCAGTGTACTGTGGCGATTGTACTGGTTTAATTAGCAAAGATATACCCATACTACAATTCTATATAACTATTGTATATAAATATATCAAGTTAAGAATTATAAGAAGGTATTCCTAAATGACATCCACAATACCCAATATAAACTTTTTCATCTTCTTCATCTACATAGTAATGAATTCTGGTTGTACGACCAATTTTTATATGCCATTCAAATAATCTTTTTCCTTTAGAAGGTATATTAAGCTCTCTTTTTCCTTCTAAATTTAGGTGTTTGTATCATCCTTTTTGATTCTCCTAAAATTTCATAACCTGTTTGTTTTAAAAATATTTCTTTTCTATCTTCTTCAGATACTCTCTTTTTTAATAATGATAATTCAATATACTATCTTCACCAAGAGATTCTTAAATTTTAATATCCATAATTTAGTATGTTTTTTGTATACTAAATCAACTTATTCTCTTATACTTAAATGTATTTTAAATGAGCTAGCATCCAATGACCGAGACTGCTTCATTCAAAATAGAGTTCTCTATCCTAATTACCGAACATGTTTATTCCACTAAATTTCTGTACATCATAATAAATATAATCAAGTTTTTGTCATAATGGAATTAAAGAATTTCTCAATGGTATCAAACTCAGTGATTAAGTATATGTGGTATACGCTTCAAACCATTTTTGAGCTGATTCTGGATCATGAACATAACTTACTGATGTAATTGTAATTTTCTTTTGTTTATTCATTTTATGTATTCCTTTCAATAAATCCATGGAGGTTAGTCTTATGATAAACGAAATTGGTAAACACATTCGTACACTACGTACTCAAAAAGGCATTGGACTAAACACCTTTGCAAAACAACTTGGCGTATCACCAGCCTATTTAAGTAACCTTGAAACGGGAAAGACGGATACCATTCAACTTTCATTATTACAAAAGCTACAAGATGAGCTTCACCTCATTACAATAGATAATTCATCCTTACCCCTTGATGAAACAAAATATAGAATTGCTCGCGCAAGCACCCTATTACATAACTTGATACAACAGGATAAAGCATTTGGATATTACTTATTAGAAACCTTAGAGAAAGGGATTGATCTATCTCCAGTTTCACCTACCTTCCATAATAATGATCAAGATTATTATTTACAGAACTAAAAAAGCTATTCATCATTAAAAACACTTATTTATTTTAATGAATAATTTAATCGAAAAAAGAGGAGCATATCTCTTAATGAAAGAGAATGCTCTTTTTATTTTTCATCTTCTTGGCAACTTACTGCCGCTTCAACTATAGACCTTAAAATCGGATTTTTCTTTTCCCATTCTTGTTGAAACCATTCTTTTTGTTCTTCTTTTCCCATTGATGCAAGTGGCGAATGGATTATGACTTTTGTATTACCGAATTGGAATTCTTTCATCATATCCCCCCCTTGCATTATATGTATGCAAGACAGGAAAAAAGACGAACTATCATTTTCATAGGACAAGCTAGCTATACATATCCATAACAATAATACTAGACAAGCTGGTAGGTGAAACTAATGTATCGTCCAGAAGAACTTGATGTATTTATTTATTTACGTAAAAGCCGTAAAGATCTAGAAGAAGAAAAAAAAGCAATGGAACACGGACAACATTATGATACACTTGAACGTCATCGAACTCAGTTATTAGAACTCGCTCATAAAGAGCATCATAATATCATTGATATTTTTGAAGAAGTTGTTTCTGGTGAATATATATCTGAAAGACCTATGATGCAAAAATTACTTCGTGAAGTAGAGACTGGCATAGCTGATGCAGTATTAGTAATGGATTTAGATCGCCTTGGTCGCGGTGATATGGTAGATCAAGGAACAATTTATCGTGTATTTCGTTATTCAGAAACATTTATTATTACACCAACAGAAGTTATCAATCCTAATGATGAAAATCAAGAGTTAACCTTCAGTATAAAATCTTTAATTGCACGGGAGGAATTAAAAACAATTGTTAAGCGTATGCAGCGTGGTAGAAAAGCTTCCGCAAAAGAGGGAAAATCAATCTCTCGTGTTCCAGCTTATGGATACCTACGAGATAATAACTTAAAACTTTATCCTGATCCTGAAAAAAGTTGGGTAATACCTAAAATTTTCGAATTAATGGCAAATGGAATAGGTAGACAAGCGATTGCACAAGAATTAGATAGATTGGGTATTGCTCCTCCTGAAGGCGAATATTGGAATCCTTCAACTATCTCATCCATTATAAAAAACGAAGTATATCTTGGTCACATTATTTGGGGGAAAATCCGTTACATTAAACAAAACGGGAAATACATTCGAAAAAAAGTATCAAAAGAAAGATGGCAGCGACATGATAACGCTCATCCGCCACTTGTATCAGAAGAATTATTTCAAAAGGCTAATACGGCTCATAGTAAACGCTGGCGACCACCAACAATTAAGACAAAAAAACTTTCTAATCCATTGGCAGGCCTCTTGTTATGTGAGCTATGTGGGCATTCTATGCTTTATCAGCCACGAAAAGATCGCCCTAATCCTCAAGTACGTTGTGTACAGCCGTCATGCAAAGGAGTTCAAAAAGGTGCTTCTTTGGCACTCGTTGAACAGCGCATACTTGATGGATTAAAACAAATTATCGAAAGCTTTGAGATACAAGAAAACATGGTACAACAAAAGAAAAGAAAAAATAATATTCATCTACAACAAAAAGCTTTAGAAAAGAAAGAACAACAAATGATTAATTTGCAAAAACAAAAAAATAATCTCCATGATTTGTTGGAGAAAGGTGTATATGATGTTGAAACATTCTTAGAGAGGCAAAAATCTATTGCTGTACGATTGAAGACTACGCAAAAGGCAATTGAAGAGCTTAAACATGAAATTAAAAAGATATTAGAAAAAGAAAAACATATACATGAATTTGTTCCGAGAATCAAAAATGTTTTAGAGGCTTATTATGCAACGAATGATATAGAAAAGAAAAATCGCCTTCTCAAGTCAGTGCTTGAAAAGGCTACATATTTAAGAAAAAAAATCTGGCAAAGAAAAGATGAATTTTTAATCGAATTATATACTAGAATATAGAACAGATAAAATAAAAAACTAGGCTACACTTTTCTTAAAATACAAGTAATTATGGCCTAGTTTTTTTATTATTTATCCCCTATCATCTTCTTTTCTACCCAGGGAGAATAGCGATAGATTCTCTTTAAAATTTCTTGTCAGAATCAACTCTTTATTTTTTTTCAAAATATCCAATTAACCTCCTATTGTTAAACGTATTAAACTGGCTATAATTATATTTTAGATCTAGACTATCTTTAGTAATTTTTTCTTCATTACTTCAAATTCATTTCTAATCCACCATTTATTCATTTACGCAAAATGTGTTATATTCTCATATGTATTTAAACATGGTTTGCCAGCTTTAAATACTTGTTTCACATTTTTCAAATCCAATATATTCTCTAATGGATTCCCTTCAACTATAAGAATATCTGCCCACTTTCCTTTTTCTAATGTTCCAGTTAGAGAGTCAATTTTCAAACAAGCAGCACCTACACTAGTTGCCGCCTGAATCGCTTGTAAATTACTCATACCTTCATCTACCATAATCTTCATTTCATCTACTATTTGGCCTGGGAAATTATATGGAGTACCCGCATCAGTACCCACAGCAATTTTTACACCTTGACTCAAAGCACTACGGAAACTTTTTCTATGATGCACCTCAATATCTTCTAATTTATCTAACATATGTTGTGGAATCTGATTTGGATTATTTAAAATTAATATAGGTGCCAAAAGAGTTGGAATCAAATACACATCTTGGTTAATCATCATTTGAATCGATTCATTATCTAGATAGTAACCGTGCTCTATCGTATGAACACCTGCTCTTATGGCATTTTTAACACCTTCTATTCCTATTGCATGAGCAGCTGTAGCTATATTAGCATTCTTAGCCTCTTGACAAGCACATTTTAACTCATCGATAGTTAATTGTACTGAGGCAGGTTTATTTCCTTTTGTTAAAACACCACCCGTAGCCATTAATTTTAGTAAGTCAGCACCAGCTTTTATTTGAGTTCTAGATGCTTTTCTTATCTCATCAATTCCATCAACCTCAATTCCCATTGCTTGTCCATGTCCCCCCGTAATAATAATGGGGTTACCTGAAGCAAATACGCGTGGTCCATCTATTATATTTTTTTGAATAGAATCTCTATATTGAATATCAATATTATTTCTAGTTCCTAAATTTCGTACGGTTGTAATTCCAGATTCAAGAAATTGAATACCTTGTTTATAAGCAAGATAAGCAATTGTGGTATCATCTGTATGACTCATACTGAAAAATGGATCTGGCGAACAATCCATTCCTAAATGAACATGAGCATCGATTAATCCAGGTAATGCCGTCAAGCCTGTTCCATCAACCACCTGACATTCAGTAGGTAAATTTAATAAAGGTTGATTCGATACTTCAATAATACGCTCTTGATCAAAAACTATAAAGCCAGTTTCAATAGTTTCCAAGTTATCCCCTATAATTAATCGAATGTTATTTATACAAATCATTAAAATCTTCCCCCTTTTCAGAATTATTTTAAATTATATAACAAAAATGGTAAAATAATCATAAAAAAAGGAGGGTTATATATGTCAAAAGAAATTTTTTTAGAGAATCCTTACATAAAACAGGGGTTTTCTATAATTAAAAATATAGAAAATGAAAAAATAATATTAGATAAAACCATATTTTATCCCACTGGCGGTGGACAACCCTGTGATATTGGATATTTAAAGCAGAATAAAATTATTTTTCCAGTTAATAAGGTTGAAAGAGTTGATAATGAGATCATTCACTTTATTGATAATTCAGAAAAGTTGCAATATGGACCAGTTGAACTAGTATTGGATTGGAATCGAAGATATAAGTTTATGCGCTATCATTCCTTGCTACATGTTTTTGCTGGTTATCTTTATAACGAGTATGATGCATTAACTCTCGGAAATCAAATCTTTGAAAATCGAGCTAGAATTGATATACAGTTTAATGCACAACTTTCCGACACTGAATTTCAGAATATTGAAAAACGTATTAATGAAATTATTCAAGATAACCATCAAATTAAGTCCCGAATTATTAATCGATGTGAAGGAACCAATTTAGATGGAAAAATTAAAACTGTTCTTAGTCTTATTCCTAATAATATAAACAATATTCGCCTCATAGAAATAGAAAATTTAGATGAACAACCATGTAATGGTACTCATGTTTCTGAAACTAAAGAAATAGGTTCCTTTCAAATAATATCTAATAAATCTAAAGGCAAAGGAAAAAGGAGATTTGAACTGATTATTAATGATGTATAAAAAATAGTGTTAAAATATAACTCTATATGATAAACTATTAAATGTAAAAAATGTTATATTTTGGGAGGAAAATTTATAATGGTTATTGTTAAAACTTGGGGCATAGAAGAAACGCAAAAATTATCTGTAGAACTACTGGAAGATTTATTCAAAGGAAATATCGGTGCAATTAGAATTCCTAACTTTATATCGAAAGAAATTTGCGAAAAAGCTTTAAATGGCATTAAAGAATATGGAGTAAATTATTATGAAGGTGTATATCCTAAAATCGGAAAAATAGGAACCACTCAATTTGAACATAGATTCAGCATAGAAAAGAAAAAGGAATACTTTAAAAAAGCAGTTATAGCAAACCAAGCAAGAGAATCTATTTTTAGAGATTCTGGAGATTTAGCTAAAAACGTAATAAGATTCGTTGGGGATGCTTGGCCACACAATGTAGACTTTGCCATAGAAGAAGAAACTGGGGATACATATTTTGCAGGACTTGTACGTGTTATGGACCGTGCCTTGATTCATGTTGATTGGGCTGGAGGACTAGACGGCTTATTCCCTGAATGGACTATAGGTAAAATCAATGCTCAACTAGCTTGGAATATTTATTTACAACCAAGTGCTAATGGAGGTTCTACAGTAGTCTATAATCGTCCTTGGAAAAAATCTGATGAAGCTTTTTATAAATTAAAAGATAGTTATGCATACGATTATGAAGCTGTTAAAAATGCAGAATGTATTAGAATTACACCGCAACAAGGAGAATTAGTGTTTTTTAATCCTCAAAATTATCACGAAGTTCAAAAAGCAAGTGGTAGTGAGGATCGTATTACTGTTAGTTCTTTTGCGGGTTTAATGCCAAATAAAGATATAGTTTTTTGGTCTTAATTTAATAAAACATAGGCCCTCTTTTATTGAGAAGGCCTATGTTGATTTTACAACTGAAAAAATAATTTTTAAAGCAAATAAAATAATTACAGTACCTAGGAAACGATCGAACCAAAAAGAATACCTTCGGTAAAATAATCTGAATTTTCCATAAGATATTATTGTTGCTAATACCACAAACCATAATCCTACTGCAAAAATAATTTCAACTCCATATACCCAGCGTATCCAATCAGGCGTATTAGTAGAAATAAATTGAGAGAATATGCTTAAAAAAAACAAAGCAGATTTAGGATTTAGAACATTACAAAGAAATCCCTCTTTAAATGCTTGAAAAAGATTTTTTGAAATTTTCTCATTCTTTAAATCTTCGGTAATTTCATTTGTTTCTTTAGAAGTTGACCGGATGGCATTCCATCCTAACCAAATTAGATATGCTGCCCCTAATAACTGAATAATTATAAATACCGCAGGATATTTCTGAAGTATTACTGTAAATCCAAGTATGGTATAGGTAATATGTATAACGAGAGCTAAAGCTATACCTATTGCAGTAGCAATACCTGTACGGGACCCAAAATCCAGACTATTTTTCATGACAATAAAAAAATCTGGCCCTGGTGACATAGCTGCTAAGAGTCCTACTAAGAATACTTGAATATACAACCCCCCACCCCATTTCTATACGTTTCTTAAATTGTAACAAAATACCATTTTCAAAACAAGATATTGAGGGAGGAAAAAATATGGATGACAAACAAGTAAAACATTTATTAAAAAACTGGAAATTACATGCTGTAGTTTTTTGTATTGTGCTTCTCACTGAATTTATAGGGCCGTTTTATATTAAGTTAGGAATTGGAATTATATTGTTATTACCTATGCTTTATGCATTTTTAATAGGACTTCTCTCATACTTTTCACCTCTTATTCAAAAAGAACATGCTAAAAACTTAGAACCTATAATTGTTACTGGCGTTACTTTAACCATTGCAAAAACAGGCGTTGTGATTGGACCACAGTTGCAAGTACTATTAAGTGCAGGTCCCGCTTTATTATTGCAAGAACTAGGTCACATAGGTACTATTATTTTAGCTCTTCCTATAGCTATGCTACTCGGCTTTAAACGTGAAGCTATCGGAATGACTCATTCTATTGGTAGAGAGCCTAATGTAGGATTAATTACGAATAAGTATGGTTTTAATTCTCCTGAAGGTCATGGGGTAATGGCAATTTACATTTTTGGAACGGTTTTTGGTGCCTTATTTTTTGGAGTGTTAGCAGGATTATTAGCAACTTTTAAAATTTTTCATCCTTATTCTTTAGCAATGGCTTCAGGTATAGGAAGTGGAAGTATGATGGCGGCTTCTTCAGGTGCATTAGTTGCCTCATTTCCTTCCTTACAAGATGAGATTATAGCTTTTGCAGGTGCTAGTAATTTGATTTCTTTATCTACCGGATTATATGTAAGTATGCTGATTAGTTTACCTTTAACTGAAAAAACATATAATCTATTAGATAAACGACGAATGAAGAAAAAAGATTCAGTAGTTAAGGAGGAAAAATCTGATGTCAACAATATTTAAATCCTCTCTCTTATTATGTATTATCGGTTTTATGTCTATAATTGCAAACTGGATTAGCTTCAATATACCACCTAAACAATCTATTATGGGTATGTTAATTTTAATTACTATTTCTTCAATAGGTTTCTTCTTAGAAAAAATAGTTCCTTTAAAGATTCCAGCAGTTGGCTATATAGGCCTTGTCGGTATATTAATTACAGTTCCTTGGTTTCCATTTTCTTCTTATATTGTAAATTGGACTTCAAAAATAAATATTCTCTCTTTAGCTACCCCCGTTCTAGCATATGCGGGTATTTCAGTAGGTAGAAATTGGGTTACTTTTTCTAAATTAGGATTACGTAGTATTATCGTAGGAATATTTGTTTTTTTAGGGACATTTTTAGGTTCTATTGTCATAGCTGAAATTATTTTAAGGATTCAAGGAGTAATCTAATAAGAAAATTCATGCTCTGATTGATATAAAAAGAACCTCTTACACCTCTAAACTTAGATATACGTCCTTTTCAAAAATTGAAGCATTTTTATACCTTCCTAATCTTTTAAACAAAAATATGTTTGGGTATATGGTGGAGTGTTGTACTGGTTCACTTCCCCATACCCAAACATATTACATACCTTCATCAATTCCTGCACAAGCTTGACGCAACGAGCATTATCAGATGTTAAGTTATCCCCATCAGAAAAATGAAATGGATAAATATTATAGCGTTCCGGCGAATACTTTCCATCTATAAGCTCAAGTGCTTTTCTATAAACAGAGGAACATATTGTACCACCGCTTTCGCCTTTGGAGAAAAATTCTTCCTCCGTTACTACTTTCGCTTCTGTGTGATGTGCGATAAATTCAATATCCACTGTTTCATACTTTGTACGTAAAAATCTTGTCATCCAAAAGAAAAAGCTTCGTGCCATATATTTTTCCCAAATTCCCATCGATCCACTTGTATCCATCATTGCTAATACAACTGCTTTTGATTCTGGTTTTAACACTTCATTCCATGTTCGAAACTTTAAGTCTTCTTGATAAATTGGATGGAACGATGGTTTTCCATTCATTGCATTTCGTTTATACGCTGAAATCATTGTTCGTTTCTTATCAATATTTCCCCATAACCCCGTCTTTCTAATATCATTAAATTCAATATGCTCAAGCCGATTTTCATCCATTTCTTTTCTCTTTAAATTAGGTAATTCTAACTCCTTGAAAAAAGCTTGCTCCAATTCTAAAATAGATACTTCTGCTTCATAATAATCCTCTCCGGCTATATCACCTGCGCCTTGCCCTTTTCCTGGTCCCTTCTGCTTTTGACCACCAGAACCGTCTCGTGCAACGACATCGCCAACTTTACTATCACCATTTCCTTGCCCAACATGTTTATTTTTATCATAGTTATATCTAATTTTATATTCATCTAAAGAACGAATTGGTATTTTGACAACATCCCTACCATTAGACATTATGATACTTTCTTCTGTTACAAGATCTGGCAAATTATTTTTAATTGCCTCTTGTACTTTTTCTTGATGGCGTTGTTGGTCGTCATATCCTTTGCGATGGAGGGACCAGTTTTCCTGTGAAATTGTGTAATTATGTTTATTTTCTTCGCTCATTCCTTTCCCTCCTTACTAGTTTTTCCTTCATATTGCTTAAAACAGTATGATTCAAATGGCAATACAAAACTGCTCATGAACCTTTCTTCTCAACTCATACTTACATCCTACCCCGAACATTCCCAACAAAGAATTTGATACGCAATCCATAATCGTGAACATACTGCCAAGATGTACGAAATAAACACAATGCATTATTGCACACTTTTGTGCTTTGTAACATATGATATTGTGTCGGCTTTTTTCTGTATGAATGGTTGGTTACTCTATCATATGCATATTACAAAAATAATTGACAATAAATTCATAAAATTGCATCTTAATTTATTATATTGGACAAGCCTTATTCTTCATTTGGAGTTCCTATACCTTTCTTTATATCGCTATTTGTAGCCCGTACTCTCATACGATATAAAAACGCCGTCTCCATTCTAGAAAGAGACAGCGTTCTATTATCATATTATCGATTCAATAAACTGCCCACATAACGTAACAATTCATTAGCAGACGAAGAGTTGTATCCATGTTCATCAATTAAGCGTGCTACAACATCATTAATTTTCTTGAGTTGATTTTCATCAGGCGTTTTCGTTGATGTCGTAATTTTTACTACATCTTTCAGATCAGCAAACAGTTTTTTCTGTATTGCTTCACGAAGACGTTCATGTGAATTATAGTCAAAGCGTTTTCCTTTACGCGCATAAGCTGAGATACGAATTAAAATCTCTTCACGGAATGCTTTTTTGGCGTTTTCGGAAATACCAATTTGTTCTTCAATAGAACGCATCAGCTTTTCATCTGGACTCATTTCTTCGCCCGTTAATGGATCACGTAATTTTGATTTATTGCAATATGCTTCGACATTATCTAAATAATTATCCATAAGTGTCTTAGCTGATTCTTCATACGAATACACAAATGCCTTCTGCACTTCTTTCTTCGCGATTTCATCATATTCTTTTCGCGCTAATGAAATAAAATTCATATAACGTTCTCTATCTTCATTACTAATAGATGGATGCTGATCTAATCCGTCTTTTAAAGAGCGCAATACATCAAGTGCGTTAATAGATGGAACTTCTTTTCGAATAATTGTAGAAGAAATTCTATTAATAACATATCGAGGATCGATGCCGCTCATTCCTTCATCTTGATATTCACGCTGTAATTCTTCCACATCAATCGAATTATATCCTTCTACCATTTCACCATCATATAAACGCATCTTTTTAATGAGATCAATATCTGGACGCTTTGGATCTTTTAATCGAGTTAAAATAGTAAACATTGCTGCAACTCGAAGTGTATGAGGGGCAATATGCACATCGGATACATCGCTTTCGCGAATCATTTTTTCATAAATATGCTCCTCTTCGCTTACTCGTAAGTTATATGGTACTGGCATAACAATAATTCTCGAATGTAATGCTTCATTTTTCTTATTTGCGATAAAGGAGCGATACTCTGTTTCGTTTGTATGAGCTACAATTAATTCATCTGCTGAAATAAGTGCAAATCTGCCCGCCTTGAAATTCCCCTCTTGTGTGAGAGATAACAAGTGCCATAAAAATTTTTCATCACACTTTAACATCTCTTGAAATTCCATCATTCCTCGGTTCGCTTTATTTAACTCTCCATCAAAACGATAAGCACGCGGGTCCGATTCTGAACCATATTCAGCAATTGTAGAGAAGTCAAGACTTCCTGTTAAATCAGCAATATCTTGTGACTTTGGATCCGATGGACTAAATGTTCCAATTCCTGTACGACGGTCCTCTGAGAAGAAAATGCGCTCAACCATTACATCTTCTATCCTTCCACCATACTCCTGTTCTAACCTCATCATATTTAACGGCGATAAATTCCCTTCTATCCTTACGCCATATTCCTCAAAGAAAGCATCTCGTAAATGATGCGGGATTAAATGAAGAGGATCTTCATGCATTGGACAACCTTTAATAGCAAAAATAGCTCCACGATCTGTACGTGAATATGTTTCTAATCCTCTTTTTAACATCGTAACTAACGTCGATTTCCCACCACTAACAGGTCCCATTAATAATAAGATTCGCTTTCTAACATCTAGACGTTTTGCTGATGGATGAAAATATTCCTCAACAAGACGTTCTAAAGCATCCTCTAATCCAAAAAGTTGATTACTAAAGAAATTATATCTTTTTCTCCCATCTACCTCTTCAATGCCAGCATCTTTAATCATATTATAAATGCGAGAGTGTGCTGTTTGGGCCACCCATGGTTTTTCTTTTACAAGATCCAAATACTCCGCAAACGTCCCTTCCCACTTTAAACGTTCCTCTGATTCTCGGTGCTGTTCAATCTTTTTTAGAATATCCATTATAGCTCCTCCCCCATCTCCTTGTTCAATCGGATTATTATAAAAGGTATGCGAGGATGTCCCTAAACATTCTTTAAATCAAAATGAAATATCTTATCATCCTAAAAAATCTACCCAAAACAATAAGAAAATTCTGTATAATAAAGATATTAGGGAACGCATCTCTTTATTCGTCCGAATTTAATCCCTTCTTCACCTCAAAGAACAATACATAACGAAAGAATGAATTTATAAACAAAAAGAGAGGGGGGAATGTAACATGAAATTATTATTAATTCTAGGGGTTTCACTTACATTTCTTACTGCTATTTTTACAGCTGGGTATAATGATAAGCCGGGAACAAACAAAAAGTGATGTGCCTAAGCACATCACTTTTCTACATCTTGAACAGAAAGCAGATGGTTAAAATAATCACCATGCGCAAATGACACATCTCTTTTCAAAACGTATGAAGGCATATTTCTTTCATAAAAAAGTCGTCAAGTGACAACTTTTAGTACACAATCTTTTCATCTAGACCTGGATAATTTTGTTGACGAAAAGCCTCATAAACTAAAATAGCTGCTGTATTTGATAAATTTAATGAGCGAACTTTATCTGTCATTGGAATACGCAAACAATGGTCAAAGTTTTCTTGAATGATATTTGCTGGTAAACCATTTGTTTCTCTTCCAAATACAAAATAATAATTTTTCTCTGGATTACTATAATCAAACGCTGTATGTGCTTTTTCACCATACTTTGTTAAATAGAAAAATTCACCATCTTGATTTTTTTCATAAAACTCTTCAATTGAATCATAGTACGTAATTTTTACATGCTCCCAATAATCTAAACCAGCGCGCTTCAACATTTTATCATCTGTTGAAAACCCAAGCGGTCTAATTAAATGTAGCCCAGCTCCAGTCGCTGCACACGTACGTGCTATATTTCCTGTATTTGCTGGAATTTCTGGTTGATATAAAACAACATTTACTCCCACGGAATATTCACCTCAATTTTTTCTCTACTACGTATTATACCACTTGAATGAAAAATCTCTACCCATTAATAATATGAAAAAATTTGTACTTCATTTGCGGTGTATACTTACTAGAATCTTCATAATTCCAATAACGCTTTCGGCTATTAGCTGAATGAGCATTGACAAGCGGCATCCCATCTGCATCTTTCGCCACTACAATCGTCGTATGATTCCATCTTCCATCATTCTCGAAGTCATAAGCAATTATATCGCCAAGTATAAGGTCTTCTGGTTTTTCAACCGATTTAGCTCTTAAGCCTGTTGTTGCTCCTGATAAATACCAATAAAACGAATGAGCAACTGCCCAGCTCCAGCTCCATTGATTTCCCCTTTGCCACCAACCTTTACGAATATTAGGATATCCTGTCATTGGTACTTCCCCTGCATGAAGACATTGGGAAACAAAATTTGTACAATTATCAGGAAAATTACGGTATACTGGATTTCGATTATCCCACCAACGTTCCGCATATTTAACTGCTTCAAGACGATTGTATTGATAGAACCCAAATTTTTCTTTTGCTCTTTCACGTTCTATTGGTCCTTCACTGCTAAGTTTATCTTTCACTTCAATAACGTAATCTTCTTCGATTCTCTCTCCTTTTAAACGTATACGCCGCTCTACTCGTTCTTCTTCTATATAAAATAATTCTTTATGTTGAATGAAATATTTCAAATGTACTTGATAATCCACTTCTTGATACGCTTTACTATTTAATTGCCGAATAAAAGAAATATCTGCTGTTGCTTTTATAATATTTGCACCACGTTTTTGAAATAAGTTTTTTTTCCGCTGTAATACCTTCCATAAATCTGGAGAAATTCCATCTACATGTTCCCTTTTATCAACTATAAATGCTAAAGATTGTTGTATCTGTTTTTCAATGTAAGATTTTACAGTCATTTTCTCCCCTCCCCATATTACAATATGAAACAGGGGAATATTATCTACTCTTTTTTCTGTGCTAATAATTCAAGTCCACGCTTCATTTCATGAAGAACTTCTTCATCCTTCTCACGCTCCATTGCACGTTCAATAGCAACACCTACTCCATCACCGCCAATTTTCCCAAGAGCCCATGCCGCTGTTCCTCGTATAACAGGCCTTGGATCATCTTTCATTACATCAATTAAGTGTGGTACTGCTGCTGTTTCTTTAAAATGAGCAAGTGCTAAAATTGCATTTCGCTGCAACGGTTTCTTTCCTCGCCATGATCCAGACATTATCCCATATTTTTCTTTAAACTCTCGATTACTTATTGTTAATAACGGTATTAATAGTGGTTTAACTAATTCTGGATCTGGTTCCATTTCGGGATGATTATGGAAGTCTTTCCCTTTATTCTTTGGACAGACAGTTTGACATGTATCGCACCCATATATTCTGTTTCCTATCTTATCCCGATATTCTTCTGGCAAGAATCCTTTTGTCTGTGTTAAAAAAGCAATACATTTCTTTGCATTTAATTGTCCCCCTTGTACTAAAGCTCCAGTTGGACAAATATCAATGCATTTTGTACAACTTCCACACTGATCTTCTATAGGCTGATCAGGAGGAAACGGGACATTCGTAATCATTTCACCTAAATATACATAAGAACCAAATTCTGGAGTAATAATCGAGCAGTTTTTTCCACTCCACCCGATACCAGCACGTTCTGAAACAGCACGATCACTTAATTCTCCTGTATCAACCATTGATTTTACTTCTATACCAGGTAGCTTTTCGATTAAATACGTCTCTAACTTTTTCAAACGGTCTCGTAAAACAAGATGATAATCTTGTCCCCAAGACGCGCGACAAAAAATGCCTCGTCTCTCTCCTCTCTTACTTAGCGGTGCATTTTTTAGTTTTGATGGATAAGCTAATGCAATCGCAATAATTGATTTTGCCCCTGGTAATAATAGCTGTGGATTTGTTCTCTTCTCAATATCAGGTTCTTCAAAACCAGATTGATAATTTAATTGTTGCTGCTGAATTAAACGCTGCTTCAATTCTTCAAAAGGAGAAGCACTTGCAAACCCTATTTTATCGATTCCAATCGTTTTACTATACGCTATTACATCTTGCTTTAATTTCTCAAAATCCATGCTTTGCCTCCTTCTACGATGAATATATATTGAATCATCTACCGTTGGTTAGCAATTCATTTCATAATCATATTCGTTCATTCTATTCTTGCATAAAATATTCTTTTCCAAACATTAAAAAACGCAATGCCTCGTTTATCTTAGAAACGAAACACTGCGTTGATCACAAGTTATTATAAAAATACGAAATAATAGCTGGAGCGGGTGAAGAGAATCGAACTCTCGACCAGAGCTTGGAAGGCTCTTGTTTTACCACTAAACTACACCCGCAAATCATAAAAAATACATAAGTTATTTCAATAACTTATGTAAAGTAGTATAGCACGTAATAAAAGCCTATGCAATAATTTTATCGAAAAAAGTCGAAAAAGTGATGAGGGGTCTCATCACTTTTTCAATTCTTTATCAATTTCCTTTTTCATACTGTCATAATCAGGATTTGTAAGATTTCCGTTTACATATACCGATGGTGCACCTTGTACTTTTAGTTTTTCTGCACGATCAAAATCTTTACGTACTTTTTCTTTCATTTCCTTACTGTGTAAATCCTTCTTAAACTGTTCTACATTCACTTTTGGAAGTTTTTCCTTCACTATGTTCAGAAGCAGTTCTTCTGTAATCCATTCCTCAGTATCTTTTTTCTGACTTTGATAAATTTCATCATAGAATTTCCAGAAAGAATCTGGATCTTGTTTATAAATTGCCTCACCAGCTGCAGCACCTAATTCAGAATCTTTTCCGATAAATGGGAAGTTAATAAAATAAAACTGCACTTTTCCTTTATTAATATAATCTTCTTTTAAACGAGGAAATACTGTTGCATCCCAAGTTCGACAAGCTGGGCATTTGAAGTCTCCAAATTCAACAACTTTCACAGGAGCATCTTCTTTCCCTAAAGCTTGTTGAGTAGAATAAGCAAACATCTCATTTCCTTTTTCTTTTTTGTCATTTATAATACTGTACACAATTGTTCCAATAACAATTAATACAGCAATAGAAAAAACAATACCAAGAATCATGATTTTGTTCGATGATTTCATATGCATTCCTCTTTAATTTCATATTCTATGTACATTGCTGTACACAATACACATAATATCAATACTTATATCAGTCATGCAATGAACACGCTCACATAAATTCCAAAAATAGAGTAAATGTGACAATATTGTGTCTCTTCTGTTCATATTTTATCCATAAAAAAGAAGCTCCTCTCTCGGAACTCCCTTTCACTAACAAGCTTTTCACGTGCTGTCTTTTGTATCAAATGCTCTGTTTTTGGATCGTGACGAATAACAAGTTTCTCACTTAGTGCTTGCACATATTGGTTATGATTAATATATCCCTCTCGCTCCATTAGCTTTAAGACTACGTTTCTTCGTTCCACAGCTTTATTGTAATTTTTTGCAGGTGAATAATACGCAGGTGCCTTTACAACAGCAGCTAACATTGCACTTTCACTTAATGTTAGTTTGTTAACCTTTTTACCAAAATATAACTTTGCTGCTTTTTCAATTCCCCATGCACCTTCTCCATAATAAATATTACTCACATACAATTTCAAAATTTCATCTTTCGTAAATGTACGCTCAATTTTTTTTGTATAAAAAATTTCTTTCCATTTTCGAGAAAATGTGCGCTCATTAGATAAAAAAGCATTTTTAGATAACTGCTGTGTAATTGTACTTCCTCCTTGTACAATACCACCCGCTTTTATATTTTCAATAGACGCACGAACAATTGCAATATAATCTAATCCATTATGATGGTAAAACCTTTTATCTTCAGTCGCAATAAATGCGTGAGCCAACGAGCTTGGTATCTCTAATTTAGCAGGAACTTGCAGCTTGCTAATATCACTACGTTCAATCATTACATTTCCGATAAATAATAAAGTACAACTTAGTAATAATAATAAAATAATAGCTTTATAAAGAAACTTTGTAATCGGATTGAATGAAATTTTTTGATGATAATTCACTCTAGATAATACACGCTCTTTCATCGTGCCCACCTCTTTTCTATATAGAATATATTATTCTTAATTTAAGAATATCGTCTTCCAAAAGAAGATCCAATCGATTTCTCTTACACCTATCTTACAATCTTGTAAGTTATAACATCCGTTCATCATCTTAACAACATTCATATGGAATAAAATGTTTATCTTTTTATTATACCATCTGCTATATATTTTTTCGGAATACAAATGTATTTCTTAGTTGTTTTATATACTAAAATGTATATCCATTATACAGAACAAACGTTCTTTCAATCAACTTAAAAATATTTTATGCTTTTATAGTCTTTCTGTTCTTTTTGAATATAAAAAAGCCTTTTGCTAAATAACAAAAGGCCTTTTGCTCATATATTATTCACCTAAATCAACGTTATGATAAACTTGTTGTACATCATCTAAATCTTCTAATGCATCAATTAACTTTTCAAATTGTGCTTGTGCCTCTTCTGAAAGTTCTACATCATTTTGTGCAAGCATTGTAAGTTCCGCAACTGTAAATTCAGTAGTTCCAGCAGCCTTAAGCGCTTCTTGTACTGCATGAAACTGATCTGGTTCAGCATAAATAATAACAGAATCCTCTTCCTCTAAAATATCACGTGCGTCTACATCTGCTTCCATCAAAATTTCAAGTACCTCATCCGCAGTTTTCCCTTCAAGTCCAATAACAGCAGTTGCATCAAACATATACGCTACAGATCCATTTACACCCATATTTCCACCGTTTTTATTAAACGCAGCACGTACGTCCGCTGCAGTACGGTTTACGTTATTTGTAAGTGTATCTACGATTATCATCGAGCCGTTTGGACCAAATCCTTCGTAACGAAGCTCATCATAATTTTCTTCCGAACCGCCTTTTGCTTTTTCAATTGCACGATCAATAATTGATTTTGGTACACTGTATGTTTTCGCACGTTCTAATACAACTTTTAACGCTTGGTTTGATTCTGGATCTGGCTCACCCTGTTTTGCTGCCACATAAATTTCACGTCCAAATTTTGCATATATACGGCTTGTGTTAGCATCTTTTGAGGCTTTTTTGTCTTTAATGTTGTTCCATTTACGACCCATTCTGTTCCACTCTCTTTCACGTTTAAATCTACATAAAAAATATTAATATGAAATATAGTATTTCTTCAACACTTTTTCAAAATAAGTATAAAAAGTTCATAATTCATTATGAACTTAACAAAAACTCGCATAGCTTTTATTTCACATTATATATTATACATGAATTTTATTCTTCATTGCGAATGTAATACTTCTTCCATTTATTATGTAATAAGAGAAAGCAAATAATTATTTTAAGACAGATCTCTAGGTCTCGTTAAATAAGTAGCAACTGTATCTCCAAGCAGAATAAGTTATTCTTTTATCTCATTAAATGCTAAAAGACTCTAACCAAAATTGTTAGAGTCTTTTTCTACGCTCTTCAATACCGATGGGCGGGGTCGAACCGACACTCCCGAAGGAACACGATTTTGAGTCGGTTATAGAATTTAATCCTTCCCTCAAACCATCGAAAACATTGATATATATATACGTTCTTTTACGTTCAATTTTAAATTAAACCTAATTATCACATACGACTATCTTGTAAACAAGTATATTTTGTTTAAAAAAGTTCGTCAAGTTGAGTAGTTCGACATAAAACGAGTTTCTTCCTATTATATATGTACATATGTTATTTAATATATTTTTTCCTTATCGAAGGATCAGTTTTTAATCATATAAATTAAATAAGACATTCTTTTATTGAAACGCCTTATTTAACAGTTCATCCATTATTATGTAACATATCTATTTCCCTGCTCCTACTTTAAACAATACGCTTAATACATCTGCTTCTTTAAATTTTAAATTTGCACTTACTAATAAAAACATCATATTTTTCCATACACATATACTTCCTATTATGTACTATTTAAAATGATTTTATATTCCTCTCTCAAAAAACAGAAAATTCAGTTTTTTATTGAAAAACAATTAGGTATAATATCTATTATATTCCATTCTTGCTATCATTATTTATAAGAACCTATAAAATACAAAGGAGGATATCATGAACGTTCAAACAAAGGGGAATGAACAGATTACAAAGTTATTAGATAACTGGTATATAGAAATTCGAAAAAGAAATTTAGATAATGCAAAGCAACTAAAAAAAGAAATCGATAAAAACATTACCAGTGTAAAAGACGATAAAAATGTACTTTTATACTACTCTTTATTGAACTTCCGTTATCAATACTTGATGGACAGTTTAAGTATTGGCAAAGATAGTTTTAAAGAAATAGAATCTTTTGATATACCAACAGATGAACCTTTATTATATTATTACCATTTTTTCAAGGCAATGCACTCAAACATAACTGGTGATTATAATTTGGCAAAAGAACATTATGAAAAAGCCGAAATTAAATTAAAACAAATCCCAGATCAACTTGAACAAGCAGAATTTTATTTTAAACTTTCTACCTTTAGTTGTCATAACCAACAATATGTTTTAGCACTTAAACAGGTCTCTAAGGCAAAAGAAATTTTTTCTAAATACAATGGTTATGAATTAAACATTGGTTACTGTAATAACCTTTATGGATTAGCATGTATACATTTGAAAGAATATGAATTAGCAGAAGAATGTCTTATCTCTGCATTAGATATATTCCAAAAACAAAACGAAGAACAAGCAACCTTATACGTTCGACATAACTTAGGTTTTATGTATGCAAATCAAAACCTTTCAGAATTAGCAATTCGCTATTTATCCGAAGTAACTGAAAAAATGCCGGCAAACTATAGAGCGATTTTAATTGAAGCATGTGAACACGCAAAAATTAATAATAAAGAAAAAGCATTAGAACTTTTGAAAACAGGTTTAGAAATCAGTTTAGAATTAAAAAATGAGGAATACCAACATCGCTTTAATATCTTACTAGCGATAAACAATGAGGTTTCTGGAGAACAATTAGAATCAATAATACTAGCAGGAATGCTCTATTTTGAAAAAGAAAACCTATACGAGTACATTCATGAATATAATGAAAAATTAGCAGTAAAATTTTATCATGAAGGAAATCACTTAAAAGCAAGTAAATATTTCTATCTAAGTTCAAATGCAAGAGAAAAAATTCATGCTAAGGGGGCATTAAAATGAAAAAAGTAATAATTAGTTTAATGGGAATTATGACTGCACTAACATTAACATTTGGTGTACTGGATTCTAAAGATACACATCAAGCTATTCATACTGTAAAACAAATGTCAGATGGTCATACTGGTGGTTAATAGATTGAATTAAAAGAGGCTGGGACAAAATCCATCTCTAAACTAAAAATCCGGTGAAATTTTACGGTCAGTAAAATTTCACCGGATTTAAATTTTTTCATAAAAAATAAGGACCATTTCTGATAAAATTAAGTCACCACAACAAAATAATACAGAAAGAGGAATCCTTATGTTTAAAAATTATAACATGAATCAATTCGTTTTGTCTTTAGATTTAGAATTCAAAACCTTTAAAATCATTCTCTAAAACTGCATTTCTAAATTCATCTGATACCAACAGATAGTTCGGATGAATTTTTTCATTTATATATACTTAAAAAATCGTTTCATTTTGAACAACACTAGGAATAAATGCAAATTTTTCACAGCCTATTATTAAAATATTTTTTATCCTCTTCATAATTTAATAATTGAAAAGTTTGATAATCACTAGTTGAACTTTTTAATTGCCAAATCTTCATATGTATATTCTCCCTCACCATTTATTGCCATATAGTTATTTCTTTGGTTCATTTAATCTTATATCTTACCTTCTAATAAATCTTGTCTTATTTTGTGTAAAACTTCAGCTACATCAGCTTGAGTACCACCCATTTGTAAACGCCAAGGAGTATTTCACAATTTCTGCCAAGTTTCCTTTTATACATTAGATTACGCATAGCCCACTTGACATGGAGCCTCTACAGGTATGATAAACAGCCTTGAAGCCTTAGTAATAAAAGAACCATGGCTGATTCTACAAGGCTATCATACCTGCTTCTCCAAATAAAGTGGGCGACAAATGTGGATAAAAATGTAAAGTCCATATTAGCGAAAACTGTAAAATTTATTCTGGCGTTTACATGTATCTGGAGTAGGATAGCCACCATCATATTTCTTTACACACTCAATAAAATCATTAGGAAATTTAATACCAAAGTACTGTTCTAATTGTTCAATTTGTTCATCTGTAATTTCTTTTTTATTTACTCCAATCCAAGTAATATTATTCATAATGCAGTCCTCCTATTAAAGAAGGGTGATTTTTAACGCTTCCTCAAGCATTGTATTAAAATCATTATATGTGTTCATTACCGTACCTGATGGTTTATCAAGTTCTAAATAAGTACCATCTGATAAGCTTTTACAAAACCACGCAATATTTGAATCCCCAAAGAAAAGATACTCTTTTTGAAATTCATTTTCATACCAAATCTCATTCGTGTCTATAAAGCCGCAAATATGTTCATCTTTTTTTGTTTCTAGTAAAGAAGAATCAACTCCGTAAAGTACCAGTCCATCAAAGTCTAAACCATTTACAGTTTTAAGAAACTCTTCGTATTCACTCGGTAAATCAACATTAAATTTCTCTTTTACATGTTCTCTTAATCTCTGAACTTCAGTATCCGTTGCAGGTGTATTCAGCTTATAATTAACACTTTTCAGTATATCTCCAATTTCCAAAATCATATTTTTCCACATATAAAAACCTCTTTCTAAATTTATTCCCCTTTAGGGTAGATATTATATTTCGGTATAGGCCAGCTTATGTCTACACTATCTCCAGGTTATAAGCCTTTAGTTAATGTACGTTGTGTATTAGTTATAGCTTTATGATATGGGTGATTTTGTATTAAAGTTAAATTTTCAAATGCATTTGTCCCTCCATCATCTAAAGGAAGATTATGATGTACTTGCCACCCTATTGGAGGCTTTCCTCTTTTCATCAATTCTATATCCCCATCTGATATACCAGCATTCTTGGGTTCAGCAAGCTTAACAGGATCATTAACTAAGGATTTAAGAAAATCTTTTCTGACACTTCTATCAAATTCCTTCCGAAGTTGTTCAGCTTCTTCTCGAGTTCTCTTAGAGTATGTAATTTCATCAACTTTAACATCTTTAAGAATTACATCTTCTCCATATAATTTACCAACAAAAATGTCACCATCCGTAGTACTTTTAGTATATTGATAAGGTGATAGCTTCATCAAACGTTTCAACATAGAATTTACTTTATTTTTTAATAACAGCTAATTTACTTTCTGCTGAAGTGTTTTTTCTTCTAGCCATAAGTTAACCACCTTTCTTTACCTATGAACACGACCAATGAATACGATTATAAAAGTGGATTTTTTAAGCAAAATTACCCCTGAAAACACAAAAAAACGCCTTCCTACAAAACTGTAGAAAGACGTTTTAAACGTTGCTATTACTTAATTCTTCTGTAATTCACGATAACCATTTAACGATACCGATGGTCGGGGTCGAACCGACACTCCCGAAGGAACACGATTTTGAGTCGTGCGCGTCTGCCAATTCCGCCACATCGGCATATAAAAAAAAGGCGGCAACCGGATTCGAACCGGTGGTAAAGGTTTTGCAGACCTCTGCCTTACCACTTGGCTATGCCGCCATATTCAATTTGGAGCGGAAGACGGGATTCGAACCCGCGACCCCAACCTTGGCAAGGTTGTATTCTACCACTGAACTACTTCCGCAAAATGGCTGGGCTAGCTGGATTCGAACCAGCGCATGACGGAGTCAAAGTCCGTTGCCTTACCGCTTGGCTATAGCCCATCGAATGATTAATACATTATATGTTATCATCATCAACTTTATTACAATGATTTTCATATAAGACATTAAAAATCTTATCATATTTTAATCAATTTGTAAATATTCAAAGTAAATGGGGCGACTGATGGGAATCGAACCCACGAATGCCGGAGCCACAATCCGGTGCGTTAACCACTTCGCCACAGTCGCCATATTCATTTGGCAGGGGCAGTAGGAATCGAACCCACATTGGAGGTTTTGGAGACCTCTGTTCTACCATTAAACTATGCCCCTATATAAATGGTGGAGGGGGGCAGATTCGAACTGCCGAACCCGAAGGAGCGGATTTACAGTCCGCCGCGTTTAGCCACTTCGCTACCCCTCCGAAACTTACTGGTGCCGGCTAGAGGACTTGAACCCCCAACCTACTGATTACAAGTCAGTTGCTCTACCAATTGAGCTAAGCCGGCTCGCTAATTCAAAATGGTGGCTCGGGACGGAATCGAACCGCCGACACGAGGATTTTCAGTCCTCTGCTCTACCGACTGAGCTACCGAGCCTTATGTAATGGCGGTCCCGACCGGGGTCGAACCGGCGATCTCCTGCGTGACAGGCAGGCATGTTAACCACTACACCACGGGACCATTTGGTTGCGGGGACAGGATTTGAACCTGCGACCTTCGGGTTATGAGCCCGACGAGCTACCAGACTGCTCCACCCCGCGACGATTATTATTTTAATTTAAAATGGTGGAGGATGACGGGATCGAACCGCCGACCCCCTGCTTGTAAGGCAAGTGCTCTCCCAGCTGAGCTAATCCTCCAAAAGTGGTGACCCGTACGGGATTCGAACCCGTGTTACCGCCGTGAAAGGGCGGTGTCTTAACCACTTGACCAACGGGCCAAAAGTTCCTAATGGCGGAGAGCAAGGGATTCGAACCCTTGATACGCTTGTGACGTATACACGATTTCCAATCGTGCTCCTTCGGCCATCTCGGACAGCTCTCCATAAATGGCTCCGCAGGTAGGACTCGAACCTACGACCGATCGGTTAACAGCCGATAGCTCTACCACTGAGCTACTGCGGAATAATATAGCCTGGCAACGTCCTACTCTCACAGGGGCAAGGCCCCAACTACCATCGGCGCTAGAGAGCTTAACTTCCGTGTTCGGTATGGGAACGGGTGTGACCTCTCTGCCATCATCACCAGACAATATTCATTTGAGACAATCATTATTATACCTAATTCACTAAAAAAGTCAACAAGTTTTTTTATATTCTCTCAAAACTAGATAACACAAATGTAGTTCTTAACGTAATTCAGCTCCAACGACTCTGAGTGAGTCGCTTCCGCTTTTTTATTGGTTAAGTCCTCGATCTATTAGTATTCGTCAGCTCCACGTGTCACCACGCTTCCACCTCGAACCTATCAACCTGATCATCTTTCAGGGATCTTACTAGCTTACGCTATGGGAAATCTCATCTTGAGGGGGGCTTCATGCTTAGATGCTTTCAGCACTTATCCCTTCCGCACATAGCTACCCAGCGATGCCCTTGGCAGAACAACTGGTACACCAGCGGTGCGTCCATCCCGG